>NZ_JBRCAD010000125.1:0-19181 GCF_053493415.1 Trichothermofontia sp.
AATTTGTCGGGGGGCCAACGGCAACGGGTGGCGATCGCACGGGCAGTGTTACTCAATCCCCGGATTTTGATCCTGGATGAGGCCACATCGGCACTAGACTCGGAGTCGGAAGCCTTGGTACAGGAGGCGCTGGAACGGTTAATGCGCGATCGCACGGTGTTTATCATTGCCCACCGCTTGGCAACGGTGCGACGAGCCGATCGGATTTTGGTGCTGCAACAGGGGCAAATTGTTGAGTCTGGAACCCATGCGGAGTTATTAGCCGAGGGTCGCTATTATGCCCGTCTCTATACGCAACAGTTCCAAACCTAAGGGCCATAACATCCCCAGGACTACAGTTTTTCACCGCTGAGGATAAAGACCGGATCAACGGCGGCGAAGGTTTGGCGAAGCCCCCGTTTTTCCAGGCGACTGGCTGCCGACTGAACCACTTCAATATTGCGGGCCTGAAGTTCCGCAAAACTCTCTGACACACTGTACAAGGCTTCCAGGGTATTGGCAGTCGCCACAACCCGACCGGGGGTGTTGAGGTATTGCCAAACGGCCTGGAAAATGGATTTGACCGATCGCCCACCTTCAATACACACACAGTCGGGAGCTTGGGCTAACGCCGCCAAACAATCCGGGGCACTGCCTTCAATCACCCGCACATTATTGACTTCAAAGCGTTGACAGTTACGCCGGATCAGACCAGCCACTTCCGGATCACGTTCGATCGCAACGATGTCGCTTTGGGGACACAGGAGGCCCAGTTCGATCGGGATGGTGCCTGTGCCCGCCCCAATATCCCACAGGACCCCATCGGGCCGGAGGCGCAGGTGGGCAATCAACAGGAGGCGCACCTCACGCTTGCTCAGGGGAATGCCCGGTAACCGCTCAAAGAGGTCATCGGGGATACCAGGCGTGCCATAGGGCCAAAGCGAACAGGGCATAGGGTTTGACGAAAGGGCCAAGGTTGGGTTCGGACTAGGGGTTACTTCACTGCCACGACGGCGAGGGTTGCCAGGTGTGGGTCCCGACAGCCAGTCACCACACCCCCCTGGGCGAGAACCTGTTGTAGGCATTCTACGGCAGTTTCCGTGATTTGTTCGCCCGGTAACAAGACGGGAATGCCTGGGGGGTAGGGACAAACCAGTTCCGCACTGATGCGGCCAATGGCAGCGGCGATCGGGACGACGGTTTGGGGCGCAAAGTAGAGGTCACGGGGGGATAGAAGGCACGGGGGCGGCGACAGGGGGAACATTGGCTGTGGGCGTTGCAATCTTGACGGTTCATTGCCGGATCGCGGCAGTTGGGTGAGGGCTTGGTAGAGGCGATCGCCGTCGGCTTGGGTATTGCCGAGGCTGAGGATAAAGGTGAGGTGGTGAGCGGTGGGCAGTTCGGCGATCACGCCCTGCGCCTGGAGCCAGGTGTCGAGGGCGAAGCCACTCAGCCCCAGACCAGCGGTGTCGATCGTGAGTCGAGTGGGGTCCAGATAGGTGAAGCCGGGGGTGCCGCAGGGAGCAGTGTCCGGCTGGAGGAGGGTCAGGTTGGGGAGGGTTGGCAGGCGCGATCGCAAGTCTTGTGCCAGATCGAGGGTCTGTTGCAGAAGCGCACGCCCCTGGGTTGCCACTTGCTGACGAGCGGCATCCAGGGAGGCCAAGAGCAGGGAGTTGGGGCTGGTGGATTGCACCAGTTGTAGGGCAGATTGCAGGCGGTGGGGGGCAATTCGATCGCTGTTCAGGTGCAGCATGGCGGCTTGGCTGAGGGCGCTGAGGACCTTGTGGGTGGATTGGACGCTCAAGTCAGCCCCACAGGCCAGGGCAGCGGGGGGGAGGTCGGGGTGAAAGCCAAAATGGGGACCGTGGGCCTCATCCACCAGTAGGGGAATCCCGTGAGCATGGGCCAGATCTGCGATCGCGCCCACATCCGTGCCAATCCCCTGGTAGGTCGGGTAAAGCAACAGAATGGCTGCCGTATCGGGATGGGTACGCAAGGCAGCGGCAACAGCCTCTGGGGTTAGGCCTCCCACCAGATCGGCAGCGGGGGCATAGGCCGGGGCAACGAAGATGGGTCGGGCACCCGTTAGGATCAACCCCGCGATCGCCGATTGGTGGCAATTACGGGGCAGGATCAGCTTTTGGCCAGGGGCGCAGGTAGCCAGAATCGCAGCAATGATGCCCGCCGTGGAGCCATTCGCCAGGAACCAGGTCTGACGTGCTCCAAAGGCTTCTGCCGCTAGGGCTTGGGCCGCAGCGATCGCGCCCGTCGGTGCCAAGAGGTTATCCAGGGCCGGGAGTTCCGGTAAATCGGCCTGGAGGCACGATCGGCCTACCAACGCCACAAACGCAGCCGGACTACCCTGGCCTCGTTTGTGACCCGGGGCATAGAAGGCCGCATCCGACTGTCGGGCACAGGCTTGCAGCGCCGTGAGTAGAGGGGTATCACGCTGATGAATCATGCCGATCGCCCAGATAACAGCCTTGTCGTAGCACCGTCGAGAGCCTTGCACTCAACATAAGCAGCTTGCGACCAGCCACTACCGTACTTCCATACTCGGTGAGGTACAGGCAAGGGGCTTAAGCGCCTTGTTCGCAAGGCTTGACAGTACTTCATTGGCGAGAGAACGGCTGTAGATAACCCTGCCGCAGTCCATAATCTCATCCCAATACCTTGAATATTTAGCAACTCAGCCGGGCTTGTGCTCCTCTTTTTACTCTGGAAAAAGTTTTCAAAAGCAGGAAGTCATTATCAGCGATGGGTTTGATAGATCAGTTCTTAACCCATGCCTAAAGCTTTAGGCATCCGATCGGAAATCAACGTCAGAAAGCAAAGCTGATCCACTTTCCCCAATACTGGAAATCTTGACTCCCTTGGCTACTCCCTTTTAAGTCACACAAGAGGAATATGCTCAACTACAAAACCTCATTTATCTGCAAATTCAGAGCGGATCATATTCGCTGTAATCCTGATGCCAGAGTAACACACATTATCAATTTATCAATAACCCTAAACACTAGGAGCGGCGTAAAGTTTGGGAGGGAGACTCATTAAACATCGCTTTATAGTCCTGGGAAAAGTGCCCCATGTGGGAAAATCCCCATTGCAGAGCAATCTCTTTGACCTTGGCTTCGGTGGGGTTGGCAGCTTTGAGTTGACGATGGACCCCATTCAGACGTTGGGCTTTAAAGTAGGCCATTGGACTCATGTCAAATACATCTTGAAAGCTATAAATAAGGGTCCGTTCGCTAGTCTTTAGGGCTTGGCAAAGGGCAGTCAGCGTTAATGGTTGCGGCGCATTGGCACGCATTAAGGCCTCGGCTTCTTTGACCAGATGAATGCGTTTATGAGCATAAGGTCGAGGGATAGGCCGATCGGCTGCCGAGACGATCGCTGCCTGCAAGAGACTCAGAATATCCTGCACAAAAACCGTTTGTAAGGGGGACTGGGCAAGGCTGTGGGGATGGCGCTGCATCCACTTAAAAAATAGACGAAGATAAGCGGCTAGGGCATTGAGACTGTCCGTATCCGGCTGGAGTACAGATTGCTGCTGCCAAGCCTCACCAATGTTCGGACAGTAGTGCGCAAGTTGTTCCTGGAAGCGAATTTTGTCGATCGTGATAACGGCAATTTCGTAATTGTCCGTCGCCTTGAGATCGACCTCGCGATCGGGGTTAACCAAGAGGTGCCGACCGTCACAGGCATGGTGACGCCAAACCGCCTGCCCTCGCATGGCAAGATGCACCCCAAAGGCAATCGTTCCTAATGGACATTGCCCCCGCGCCATCAACGTTTGGCTCCAGGCCGCACGAAGAAGTTGTATACCGCCCAGGTGAACCTGTTGCAGTTCCCCCGTAAAGGGACCTGGCTGAAGACGCTGATACGCGTGATCCCAAAACCGGACGGCCTGGGATAATTCATCAATATCCTGACTACTTAAGGACATGACGAGGTTATCAAACCGCGTGAGCGATCGCTGGTGAGATAGCCGCTCGAAAAAGTTCAGTGTTGTCTCGGTTGTTACTGTGGCCATAATCATAATTAAACGCAGGAATTAGCAGCAAGGGATGAAGGTACTCCGTATATTCTTTGGTTAAGCCCCAAGACTTACTGGTGAGAAGGTCGTCGTTGTTTTAATAACCTGGACTGCTGCAGGCAATCTAGTTACGTTTTTTAAACCTCAATCGTTGGGGTAATGCTTACCGTTGCCAGGCGTCAATGTGAGTTTAAATGCAATAGTAGAGGGTGGCGTTCCAGACAAGAATGCGCTGATCCTGACTTTAGGGCACCTCGAAAAATACGCATCCGGCACTCCTAAGCCACGGTATCCCATCGGTTGAGGCAGTTGAACGGCCCCCATCCCAGAGTGCTCGAAGTGCCCCCTCGCTACTCTAGCTATTTCTGTCTAGCTGCTTTTACGCAAATCTATAATATTCACGTATTCACGTTGATCAAAACTTCCCCGCGATCGCGACAGAAATTCCTATTTCGCTCATGTTTAGAGCATCGCCTGTGATTGGGCAGCCCAAGGGATCGACAAGAAAAGGATCGGCAAGCACTTGAGTCTATTTTGTTTCTTATTTGGCATAGTACCGTAGATGCGATTGGAATGCCTACTGCCTAGGCAAAGCCCTTTTACCTGCGAGACCAGCAGCAGCGAACACGATCGGAGGCACGGGTGTCCGCTGCACAGGTATCTGGCCACCGAAGTGCGAGGGGACAGCGCTGGCGATCGGCAGCCGGCGGCTTGGCAGCCTAGCCCAGAGAGAAGACGAGACGTTGCAGCCCCGGGGGGTGGGATCGGCGGAGCAGGCCACACCCCAGTTGCGATCGCCAACCGCTCCCGTCGGTAAACCCGCTCCAAGCCAGGTCCTTCAGGATTTTGGGACAAAGTTGAGGGCAACGGAGTTCATGCAGTAGCGCTGCCCCGTGGGCGCAGGGCCATCGTTAAAAACATGGCCGAGGTGGGCATCACAGGTAGCACAGAGAACTTCGGTGCGGCGCATAAACAGGCTAAAGTCATTCTCAAGTTTAAGGCTGTCTTCAGCGATCGGTGCCCAAAAGCTCGGCCAGCCCGTCCCCGAATCGAACTTGGCTTCGGAACTAAAGAGGGGGGTGCCGCAACAGATACATTGATAGACCCCCGCATCTTTACGGTTGTAATGTTCACCGGTGAAGGCACGTTCAGTACCCTTGCGGCGAGTAACCCGGTATTGTTCGGGCGTCAGTTGTTGCCGCCATTCCTCATCGCTTTTTTTCACTGGAGAAATCATAGGAACGGAAGAAAATTTGTTGTAAATCGTTACAATCAAATTTTAGCGGTTTCCTGGGGCATGGGGTCGATCGCACGGAGGACGGCGTGGGTGTAGTCCTCGGTAAGGGGTTGGTTGTGGAGGACCATCGTCGTACTTGCATTGGCTTGGAAGCCGATGCGTTCGTAGAAAGGTTGCTGGTAGGTGGTCATCAGGTAGACACGTTCAACGCGGCAGATATGGGGATCGCTGAGGACGGTTTCAACCAGCTTGCGTCCGAGGCCAAGGCCCTGGTAGTCGGGGTGGACGACCACATCCCAGATCGTGGCACGGTAGACGCCGTCGGAGGTGGCACGGGCAAACCCAATGAGGCGATCGTAGTCCCACATACTCACCACGGGTTTGCTGTGGGCTAGGGCAATTTCAAGGTCGCTGAGCGATCGCGCCCGTGCCCAAAAGGCGGCCAGGTTAAAGAGTTGCTGAAGTTGGCTGAGGTCAATGCGATCGGGGTCACTGTAAAACTGGATGTGGCGACAATCCATACGAGGGTCTCCTATCCCGCTGAATGGGTGCCGGACGGTGCCGACATCGTGCGGTATTTCAAGTTTCCAGGTTTCTAGAATAGATCGCCGGATAGGGCCAATCAGCCAAAATACTAGGCAATTCTCCGAAAATGATGACAAACGTCGCTGATCGCGTGCTTAATGGCGTGGCGTGGGGGCGGCTAGGGGTCTATCAAGCTTGATTGTGGATAGCAGTAGTCACACTCATTAGGAGAGTGCCAAGGCTGTGCTCAACCAGGGGCTTAAGCCCCTGGTCCTAACGGAGACGATGGCGGTAGAAAACCCAAGGTGCCCCAACAAAGCCGTTGAACGTGCTGGATCTTGCCCACTCGATACCAACCGACAAGCCCCTAGTTTCGGGTTAACAGACGACTTGTTCCGTCAAAGATTCAGGGCGAGTTCGGTCTACGCAAGTGGCTCCCCTGACCAAAGCTTTCCTCTAGGTGTTCACACAACCAGGATGCTGCCACTCCCGTCAGCATGGGCAGAGCCACATAGTGGGGGTGTTGTAAATACCGGACCAGATCCCCAGGTGACCAGGCGATCGGAACCCCCCGTTGATAGAGAGCAGCGGCTAACATAATTTGCTGGTTATCGGCACGTTCACCAAATCGCTGACAGCGGGGAACCAGAATATAGGGCCGTCGGGCCGATCGCAGCAAGCTGGCACTGCCTTCCCCACAGTGGCTAATAATTAATTGAGCCTCCGCAGCCCGCTGCTGGAGTTCCCTTGGCTCTAGGAAAGGCACCGTTGGCACATTTGGGGGGAGTTGGGAGCAGGTGCCTGACTGGATCAAGAGCGAGTCAGCAATTAGGTTAGCTTCCAGTAACACCGTGAGCCAATTCATCAGACGGTTAAAGGGATACTGCTCTGTGCCAACAGTAACCAGGATCATAATCAACAGTAACCAGGATCATAATAAGGTATGTCCGCTAATCAACACAGATTGGGGATAGCGTTGTTTAAGCTGTGCCCAATGAACATACAGCATATCGAGAAATGGGATAGCTAACCGAGCCGCAGGGCTGAGATAGGTTACCTGGGTAACAGATTCAACAAAAGCGGTCCGACTTCTCAGTAATTTCCCTAGTATTAAGAAGGGAACGGCGATATGGGACCCGGTGGATAAGATCAGGTGGGGACGCTCCTGGATGAGCAGTTGGAGTGCCCATAGCCAAAAACGGATGCGCCAGTAAAGATTTTGTTGATAGTGACGATACATCTGGGCAATGCCAGGGAGATGATTGACCCAATATACGGTCTCCGTGGCAAGCTGGGATTCGCTCGCTTCAGACGCGATCGTGACCCAGGTGCGATCGTACTTGCCCCAAAACGCCTTAAGTTCGCCCAATGCCTCAAAGGGTTCACCTTCTGAGCAAACAAGGAGAATCTTCATAGGATGATCCGTGTACCCTAGAAAAGCAAAAGATCTCCAAGGTGCTGGCAACCTCGGAGATCTCAAACCTCGGAGATCTTAAACCGATCTTTTTCAAGAGGAAGAGGAGATCGAGCTTTCCGGGGTTGCCTGCGCCTGTCCCTTAAAGGCAAGTCGTAGACCGGGAGGAGCCAGGAAGGTGGTCAGGATGACCATCATAATAATAGCGGCTTCCAGGGGTTTACTCAGCACACCACTGGCAGAACCAATGCCCGCAAAGACCAGACCCACTTCGCCCCGTGGGATCATGCCAATCCCGATCGCCAGTCGGTTAACGGGCCAATCACCCCAGACAACCCAGCCCGTCACCAGTTTGCCAACGATCGCGATCAGGATCAGGAAACTGGCAATCAGCAACCCTTCGCGATTGGTGGGAATGGCGGGATTCAACACGCCCAGATCAGCCTTGGCCCCGACGGTAACGAAGAAGATGGGGACCAGAATATCGGCGATCGGCTTGATTTGCTCATCTAGTTCCTTGCGCGTATCGGTTTCGTCTAGGACTAAGCCAGCCGCAAAGGCCCCCAAAATAGCTTCCAGGTGAATCACATTGCCCAGGAAAGCCATCAAAAAGGCAAAGATCAAGGCAGGGATAACCAGATTGCCACGGGTTTGTAAGCTAGTGGCGATCTTGACGAAACTGGTATTGAAAAACTTGCCCAGGAAAATCGCCCCCAACAGGAAGGCGGTGGCACTGACAATCAGGTAGATGACATTGAGCACATCAATCTCACCAGTTTTGGCCAAACTGGCCACCACCGCCAGCACAATAATCCCCAACACGTCGTCAATCACCGCCGCGCCAACGATGATCTGCCCTTCGCGGGACTTCAACTGGCCTAACTCCGACAGCACCTTGGAAGTAATCCCGATACTGGTCGCTGTCAGGGCCGCCCCGGCGAAGATGGCGGGAATGGCGGGGACATGGAACAGTACCATCGCACCTGCCGTACCAACGCCGAAGGGAACAGCGACCCCCACAACAGCAACGATCGTCGCCTGGTAACCGACCTTTTGCAATTCCCGCAGATCCGACTCCAGGCCAATCTCAAACAGGAGAATAATCACCCCCAGCTCAGCCAACACCGACAGCACCTCGCTCTGGCTGGCGAAGATGGCCGGAATGTCC
Source organism: Trichothermofontia sp. (assembly GCF_053493415.1). Classification (NCBI taxonomy): domain Bacteria; kingdom Bacillati; phylum Cyanobacteriota; class Cyanophyceae; order Leptolyngbyales; family Trichocoleusaceae; genus Trichothermofontia; species Trichothermofontia sp. The sequence continues at coordinate 8,360 of NZ_JBRCAD010000125.1, forward strand.
GCTGGGGATAGGCCCCCAACCCATTGCAAAATGGTCATGATCTGGGAGTCTGCTGCCGTTGCCCCCGTTTCTGGAAAGACGACTAAGCGCAGGGCGGATACACCAATGACCACACCGCCGATCAGTTCGCCCAAGACAGGGGGCAGGTCCAGGGATTTGGCGATTTCCCCCCCGACTTTGCTGGCGAGGTAAATCACAACGAGGCTGAGCAGGACGCCCGCCAGGACGATCGGGCCACCGTCCGCCGGGAGTTCCGTTGCGAGTAACGGTAGGCTCAGGTCAGGCAGGGGTAACGGCAAGGTTGGAAGGCTTGCCAAGGGAGTGATAACTGAATTCATGGGCAAAGGGTGTCTAGGTTTGCGTTTGAATCGTTAACTTGACGACAAAGTGAGCACCAATGATCAACCCAAGTAACCGACAACAGTGGGTTTCCCCTTAGCAGGGGCAGGCACGCAGGCCGGTACAAGGGTTAACGGAAACCCCTGGTGGGGGGAATCTCGTCGCCCGGAGTCAGCAGCGATCAGCGCTGCCTTCAATCCCCGCAAGTGCCAACGAGGGGGCGGCAGACTGCCGACCAGGGTGATCAAACCGTCTGCCAAAGGCATTAGGTAGGCGAATACCCGGCTTCGCTCGTCGTTGCTTCGGCACTATTGAGGTCGATCGCGGATGTTGGGACCGAAGTCGCCATGTCCCCCCCCAGGTGGGCGGCGGCTTGCCGTAGGGCTTCCGTCCGATCCATGAGCAGGTTCTCCGGCGGCAGTTGATCCAGGATGCCAAACTTCTGTAAGCGCCGCTTGATCTTACCGGCTGCGCCCACGATAAAGACCTGGCGACCCTTGTCGAAGGCTTCCTGAAGGGCGTTTTCGATCGCTAAGGAGGCCGTCACCCCCAGCAGCGGCACATCGCTCAAATCCATCACCAGCACGTCGGCATCCTGCATGGCATTATGCTCACGGGCGATCGCCTTTGAGACCCCAAAGATCATCGGCCCACTCAGGTAGAACAACAGGATGCGGCCCTGGGCCTGATCCAAAATTTGCTTTTCTTCGCTCGTGAGGCGGGCATCGTCGTCGGTATCGGTGATGAGCTTCACTTCCTGGGATTGTAGGCTGCTGAGGCGCTCGATCGTCAGGATATTGGCAATAAAGACCCCAACCCCAACGGCGACGATCAGATCGACAAAAACGGTCAGGAACAATACCCCGTACATAATCATCGATCCCTTGAGCGAGACCTTGTGGGACCGCTTCAAGAAGCTCCAGTCAAGGATATCAATCCCTACCTTGAGGGCAATCCCGGCCAGCACCGCCATTGGAATGGGCTTGGTGAGCGCGGCAGCCCCCAAGACCACCACCAGTAGGATGAGGGCACGGGTCAGACCTGACACCGCCGATCGCGCGCCGGTTTGGATATTGACCACCGTCCCCATCGTGGCCCCAGCACCGGGCAACCCCCCACAGATGCCCGATACCAAATTACCAATTCCCTGGCCGATCAATTCCTTGTCCGACTTATGCTCGGTGCGGGTCAAACTATCGGCAATCACAGCGGTGAGCAAGGTGTCAATACAGCCCAACATTCCCAGCATGACTGCATCCACAAACATCCGGGTAATTTGGCCAGCGCTGAAGGTGGGCATTTGGAACGTGGGCAATCCCGTGGGGATTTCACCGATGCTGCTAATCCGGCGAATATCCACATCATGGAACAACACCAGGGATAGGACCGTCCCCAGGATCAGGGCCACCAGTTGGGGCGGCACAATCCGCTTGGCCTGCTTAGGCATCAGGTAAATAATGGCCAGGGTCATGAACCCTAAAATCGCTTCGGGCGGGCTGATCTGGCCGAGGAGGTCGGGGAGTGCGCGTAGGGTTCCCAGGACACCGCCCTTGGGGACGGGATGCCCCAGGAAGGGGCCAATTTGCAGAATAATCAGGATCACCCCAATCCCGGACATAAAGCCGGAGATAACGCTGTAGGGCATCAGGGTGATGTATTTACCCAGCCTGAAAATGCCAAAAATAATCTGGAAGATCCCCGCCAGCATCACGACGGTAAAGGCCATCGCCAAACCATTATTGGGATCGGCTGCCGTCAGATTGGCAATGATCGCCGTCATGACCACGGTCATCGGCCCGGTGGGTTCGGAAATCAATGTGGGGGTCCCGCCAAACAGGGCAGCGAAAAAGCCCACACAAACGGCCCCGTAGAGACCCGCGATCGGACCGGCTCCGGAGGCCACCCCAAAGGCCAAGGCCAAGGGCAGGGAGACGATCGCGGCAGTGACCCCGCCAAAGATGTCCCCCCGCAGGTTTTTTGTATCGATGAGGTTAAAGACTTGCATCGTGGAGCAACCTAAGTAAGCACCTTAATAGCAGCTAGACTATGGAAATTAAAAAAAGCATTGACCCATTTCTATAACACTATCATTAGTTTTCCTCTGGGGATCACCGTGACTTTAGGATTTCGTTAGATTTGCTAATTACTGGACTCAGCAGGGCTTATGGGTGGCTTATCGGTGGCTGACTCAGGGGCAGTGGCCCGGTTAGCGGCGGGAAGTTTACGGAATGTAACGTATAATGAGAGCGAAAGCTTAAGAAAAGTGGAAGGGCGAACCGTTTAATGCGCGTTGCGATCGCTGGAGCCGGGTTAGCCGGGTTGAGTTGCGCCAAGTACCTCGTCGATCGGGGCCATACGCCGATCGTCCTGGAACGGCGGGATGTGCTGGGGGGCAAGGTCGCCGCTTGGCAGGATGAAGAGGGGGACTGGTACGAAACCGGGCTGCATATCTTCTTCGGGGCCTACCCCAATATGCTGCAACTCTTTAAGGAACTGGGCATTGAGGATCGCTTGCAGTGGAAGGAACACACGATGATCTTCAACCAGCCGGACCAGCCAGGGACCTACTCGCGCTTCGACTTTCCCGATATCCCGGCCCCTTGGAACGGCGTGGCGGCGATCCTGCGCAACAACGATATGCTCACCTGGCATGAAAAGATCCGGTTTGGCATTGGCCTCATCCCGGCCATGATCCAGGGCCAGTCCTATGTAGAGGCGATGGATCAATACTCTTTTTCCCAATGGTTGAAGAACCATCATGTTCCGCCACGGGTGGAAACCGAGGTGTTCATTGCCATGTCCAAGGCGTTGAACTTCATTAACCCGGATGAAATTTCCGCCACGGTGATCCTGACCGCCCTCAACCGCTTCTTGCAGGAACGCTACGGCTCCAAGATGGCCTTTTTGGACGGGTCACCGACGGAGCGCCTTTGCCAGCCGATCGTAGACTACATCACGGCGCGGGGCGGCGAAGTCCGGCTGAAAGCGCCAGTGAAGGAATTTTTGCTCAACGATGACCAGACGGTGCGTGGGTTTCTGGTGCGGGGTCTTGATGGCCAACCCGACGAAATCCTAGAAGCCGATGCCTACGTGTCCGCGATGCCGGTTGATCCCCTCAAACTGATGCTGCCCCAGCCCTGGAAGGATTTGCCCTATTTCCAGCAACTCGATGGGCTAGAGGGGGTGCCGGTGATCAATCTGCACCTGTGGTTCGATCGCAAGCTCACGGATATTGACCATCTGCTGTTTTCGCGATCGCCCCTGCTCAGCGTCTACGCCGACATGAGCAACACCTGTCGCGGCTATGCCGATCCCGATCGCTCGATGTTGGAACTGGTCCTGGCTCCGGCCAAACAATGGATCAACAAAGCCGACGACGAGATCATCGCCGCCACAATGGCGGAACTGCAAACCCTCTTCCCGCAACACTTCACGGGGGATAACCCGGCCCAGTTGCGCAAGGCCCACGTGGTGAAAACGCCGCGATCGGTCTACAAGGCTACCCCTGGTCGCCAGCGACATCGCCCCAGCCAAACCACGCCGATCGCCAATTTCTACCTCACCGGGGACTATACCCAGCAGCGTTACCTCGCCAGTATGGAGGGGGCCGTGTTGTCTGGAAAGCTGACGGCACAAGCGATCGCGGGGCAGCAGGAAACCTCAGCGCCAACGGCAGCGATCGCCACGGCTGGGGTATGAGCCGTGCCCAAGCTCGAAAAAATCCCCAGGAATTCCACTGGAATTCCGCCAAAATGGCCCTTCAGGATTGACAATTAAGGCTAATGGCTAGACTGCTGATAGCGAATCGCACCCGAATGCTGCAATCGCCTTCCCCACCCAAACCCAGCACTTCCCTTGAGGACGCATACGAGTTGTGTCGGCAAACGACGGCAACCTATGCCAAAACCTTCTACCTGGGAACCCTCCTGATGTCGCCGCCCAAACGACGGGCGATCTGGGCGATCTATACCTGGTGTCGCCGCACGGATGAACTGGTGGATGGCCCCCGTGCCCGGTTGACAACCGCAGAAACCCTCGATCGTTGGGAACGCCAGTTAGAATCGGCCTTTGCGGGCCACCCCTGGGATGAACTCGACCTAGCGCTGGTGGATACCCTAGAGCGGTTTGACCTGGATATTCAACCGTTTCGGGATATGATTGCGGGCCAACGGATGGATCTGGTGCGGAATCGCTACGAAACCTTTGAGGATCTATACCTTTACTGTTACCGAGTGGCGGGGACGGTGGGCCTGATGTCCGTGGCCGTCATGGGGGCCGATCCCCAAGCCCATAATGCCCCCTGGGACGTCCACAAGTCTCCTTATCAACCGGTAGAAGAAGCGATCACCCTAGGGATTGCCAACCAACTCACCAATATCCTGCGGGATGTGGGTGAAGATGCCCATCGGGGGCGCATTTATCTGCCCTTAGAAGACCTGGCTCTGTTTAACTATACGGAACAGGATTTATTCAATGGCGTGGTGGACGATCGCTGGCGCGAACTCATGCGCTTCCAGATTCAACGGGCACGCAAATATTTTGCCGAAGCCGAGGCTGGTGTCCGCTACCTCAGCGCCGATGCTCGCTGGCCCGTGTGGACGGCTTTGATGCTCTACCGCCAGATCCTCAATGCGATCGAGCGTAATCACTACGACGTTTTCCAAAAACGGGCCTATGTCCCGGATACGAGCAAGCTCCTGTACGTGCCGATCGCCCTACTTCGGGCACAAGTTCTGTAGGAGGAGGTCGCGATCGACCATCTCAGCCCAGATCAATCTTGTGGGGTAGGCATCCTGCCAGCCACACCTAGCTATATCCTGCCGGCGCAGCCCTAGGCTGACAGCCGAGACGGCTATCCCACAAGCCCTTAGATCCGCCCGCGCAACTCAATCGGCAAACCCCTTGACCAGCCCTCTTAATCGTGAATGCTGCCGTCGGGCATGGTTGCGCCGGAGAGATTCGCATCGGTGAGGATGGCGCGGCTGAGATCGGCCTCATTCAGGTAGGCCCCACTCAAATCAGCCCCACTCAGATTGGCACTGGTCAAAATCGCCCCGTTAAGGTTAGCCCCCTGGAGGTTAGCCCGCCGCAGAATCGCCCGACTCAGATCCACCTCCCGCAGAATCGCCTGACTGAGATTGGCCTCCCGCAAAATCGCCCGCGTCAGATCCGCCCCCCACAAATCCGCTTCCTGGAGACTGGCTCCACACAGGTAGGCATTGCTCAAATTCGCACCCGTAAATTCGGCCTGATCTAACTGGGCATGACTCAGGTCCGCCTGCCAGAGGTTCGCACTACTCAAATCAGCACCCGTCAGACTCGCTTCACTGAGAATAGCACCCACCAGCTTGGCACTGCTGAGATCGGCATGGCTAAGATCGGCTGCGGTTAAGTCGGCCTCCCGCAGGATCGCCCGTTTTAACTTGCTGTAACTTAAGTCAGCAGCACTGAGGTCAGCCCCGTTGAGTTTGGCCCCCACGAGGATAGCACCATGCAGGTTGGCGCTACACAGACTAATCCCGTTCAGACTAGCCCGTTCGAGATCAACCTCGTGTAGGTCCGCGCCGGCAAACGTGCGCTCCCCCGTCAGATATTGAGCCAGCAATTCTTCTGCATTCATGAGGTTTTCGGTTCTTGCTAACGGCGAACGATCGTGTGGGGATTTCTGGTAGAGGACGTAACCACCCTAGTGTATTAGGATATAGCTCATAGCGTACCCACAAGGAAAGTGGCACGCTTAAACTAGCGTATGCTATTTAGTCCGCTTAGTCCGCTCAGGTTAGCCACGCTTGGACCGCTATCCAGCCTAAGCGAGGCTAGAGCTACGACGGGGTGACCAATTGCCTGATAAAGGCTAACGCAGAACAAGTCGGGGCAGGCGCGCAGATAGCCGTTGGCTACTGTCAGGGAAGCATCATTAGGGCCAAGGGGCAACTGAAGAAACGTTGGGTAAATTCTTAATGAATCTTTAAATAAAGAAACGACGAAAGAATCGAGATAAAAGTCATTTTCTCGCGAAGAGAGGGAAGTAGATAACTGATAGTCGCAGCGTTGGCTCAGGAATAGGGTTATTCTTTCGTTATTCTTGAAGATAGCGGCATCAACTTGCAGCACATTGAAGTCCAAGGAATAAGGATTGGCACGCCGGTAGCTGGGCAATCCTCCCCCATTGTCTAAGTAAGCGCTAGTGGTACTTGATATGGTTCAGCAGATCATCTTACAGTTGGCAAAACGGGGCGATCCTAAGGCATTAGCAACCTTGTTGAACCATGCCCTGGAGTCGCGAGGGATTACGGCACGTGTCACTCTCAAAGATAAGTTTTTGCAAATCATTCTGGAAGCGGCATCAGTACCAGAGCAGCAATCAACGATCGCGATCGTGCGATCGGGCCTTAATAACCTAGGGCTGACGGGGATCGATCGCGTTAACGTTTATGGGCGACAGACCGGGGAAGAGTTTCTCGACTGGCAGGAAAGTGTTGTCCTGAGCAGCGGCGAAGGGGAGACGGCGGCGATCACAGAGATGGCCAATTCGCTGGAAGATTTACTCAACCGCTATGCCCTGGGTGAGCGTAACTTTAGCCGTGCCCATCTCCCCCGGGTAGATCTGAAATGTGCCAAACTGGCCCAAATTATTCTGCGACAGGCGGACCTGAGTCGTGCCATCCTGCGGGAAGCGGACCTGCGGGAAGCGGACTTAACGGGGGCGATCCTGCGGGGGGCCAACATCAGCCAAGCGGATCTCACCGGAGCCAACCTCACACGAGCCATCCTGGGGGCCGCCTCCGTCAGTGGGGAAGTGGCTAGCCGCATGGTGGGTGGGGTTCTCACGGTAAGTACCAACCTACATGGTGCGATCCTGACACGGGCCAATCTGACGGAAGCGGATCTCAGTCGCACGTCGCTGGAGCGGGCCGTGATGCAGCGCACAGACCTCAGCCGCGCCAACCTGAACCGGGCGAACTTCAGTCATGCTGATCTGAAGGGGGCAACCCTCGCGGGGACCGATCTCACGCGGGCGACGGGGGAGAAGGCTAACCTGACGGGAGCCAACCTCTCGAAAGCGGATCTGAGCGGAGCCGACCTCATGGGTGCTAACTTAAGCTTTGCCATCCTGCGGCGGGCTGATCTCAGTGATACCAATTTACGCTATGCCAAGTTGGATGGGGCCATTCTTGATGGGGCGATTATTAAAGATGCGATCATGCCGGATGGTCAGGTTTACAATAATCGCCGTCACTTTCGCAAATAATCGCCCCGCTTTACCCTGCCTATGACCTCTTGCACTTCGCCAATGGCCGTGGATGCAGCTCCACCTTGGGTGGTTTCTGCCGACTGGCTCTATGCCCAGCTTCAAACCGATCGTCCCCTTGTCGTAGTTGATTGTCGCTTTTCCCTAGCCCATCCGGCGCAGGGGCAGCAACAGTACACAATGGGCCATATCCCTGGGGCCTATTACCTGGATCTCAACCGAGATTTATCCAGCCCGGTGCAGGTCCACGGGGGGCGTCATCCCCTCCCGGATCTGGCCCAGTTGGCGACCAAACTGGCGACGATCGGGGTCACCTCGGCCCAGGCGGGGGAACCCACCCTAGTGGTGGCCTACGATGACTCGCGGTTGGCGTTTGCCGCGCGGCTGTGGTGGTTACTGCGCTATCTGGGCCATGATGCCGTGGCGGTTCTGGACGGGGGGCTGGCCGGTTGGCAAGCGGCGGGTTATCCGATCACTTCGGAGGTGCCCCCCCCGCGAGCGGGGACCTTTATTCCGCAGGTGCGTCCGGCGCTGCGCGTAGACATTGATACCGTTAGATCCCGGAAAGATTTACCCGGCGTGGTATTAGTGGATGCGCGGGAGCCAGAGCGGTATCGGGGGGAGCGGGAGCCGATTGATCCGATCGCGGGCAGTATCCCCGGTGCGGTGAATTACCCCTGGCAGGACACAACGGACGATCGGGGTTATATCAAATCCCTAGACGCCCACCGTCAGCGCTGGGCTGCCCTAGCCGAGGCCGAGGAGATCATGGTGTACTGTGGTTCTGGGGTGACAGCCTGTGTCGATTTACTCTCCTTGGCCCTCGCCGGTAAACCCGAGAGCAAGCTCTACGTGGGCAGTTGGAGTGATTGGTGTTCGTATCTATAGCCCAACGCTGAACATCGCCGCCGCCTGTCCGTTAGCAGTGTGTTGCAGGGGAAGCACTGGGTTAAGCGCCGATCGCGGCGTGAGGGTACCGGCATATCGCAGCAGTCGTCTAATCATCATCGGGGAAAACTCATGAGTGTGGAGCAGCTAAAAGGACGGGATTTTCTCAGCTTTGCGGATTTGAGCTTAGCGGAGATGCAAGCGCTATTGGCACTCGCCGCGCAGATGAAGGCCGGGACCCTCCACGCCCAGTGTCGGGTCGGTCCCCAGCGTCGCCCGCCCATCCTGGGGTTGCTCTTTTCCAAAGCCTCAACCCGTACCCGTGTCAGCTTTTCCGTGGCCATGTACCAACTGGGGGGCCAGGTGCTTGACCTCAATCCCAATGTGACCCAGGTAGGCCGAGGGGAGCCGATCGCGGATACTGCGCGGGTCCTCGATCGCTATCTCGATATCCTCGCGATTCGTACCTACGCCCAGAGTGATCTGGAAACCTATGCCAACTATGCCCACATCCCGGTCATTAACGCCCTCACCGATTGGGAACACCCCTGTCAAACCCTGGCCGATCTGCTCACGGTTCAGGAAGCCTTTGGCACCCTAGCGGGCCTGACCCTGACCTATCTGGGGGATGGGAACAATGTGGCCCATTCCCTACTGTTGGGCTGTGCCCTCGCTGGCATGCACGTCCGGGTCGCCACGCCCCCCGGCTATGAACCCAACGCCGAACTGGTGGCCCAGGCCCAACAAATCGCCGTTGGGCGGGCGGGTACGGGAACCCCGACGGAGGTGGGGGTCACCCACGATGCGATCGCCGCCGTCCAGGGTAGCCAAATCCTGTATACCGACGTGTGGGCCAGCATGGGACAAGAAGGAGAAGCCGACGATCGCCGACCGATTTTCCAACCCTACCAGGTAAATGAGACGCTGTTGGCGGCTGCCGATGCCCAGGCGATTGTCCTCCATTGCCTACCCGCCCACCGGGGCGAAGAAATTACCACTGGTGTGATGGAGGGCAGCCAGTCCCGCATTTGGGATCAGGCCGAAAACCGAATGCACGCCCAGAAAGCGTTATTAGCCTGCCTGTTAGGCTTTGAGACGGCTTAAGCTGGCCGAGCAGACCCGGCTGCTGCCAGAACACCCGGATGCTGGCGGGGTATTTGTCGTGCGGATCTTCCCGGAAAATGGTCTAGAGTGAACGGTAGTATTTCCGGAGTTTAGGGGGGCATGGTCGTCATTGGTCAAGTTCAGCGGGGGTGGCGGACCGTTAGTCGTGCCCTGCAGCAGCCTAATTTGTCGTTGCAACTGATGGCGATCGGGGGGGTGATGACCGGCCTCTTCCTCCTAGCTGCCCTCACGGCCCCCCTCTGGCAACACTGGGGCCTGCTCCAAAATCCCACCGCCTCCCTGGCCAACCTACCCCACCAACCCCCCGGCTGGCAGCATTGGTTTGGGACCAGCCGCCAGGGCTATGATGTGTTTTCCCGCACTGTCTTCGGCTCCCAAGCCGCCTTACAAGTGGTTGCCCTGGCCACGATCCTGAGTTTAGTGGTGGGCGTCCCCCTAGGGTTGCTGAGTGGATATCTGGGAGGTCGCTACGATCGCAGCCTGCTGTTCCTCATGGATACGATCTACACCCTGCCAGGACTGCTGCTGTCGATTACGCTGGCCTTTGTGGTGGGCCGGGGCGTGCTGAATGCCGCGATCGCCCTGAGCATTGCCTACGTCCCCCAGTACTACCGGGTGGTGCGTAACCATACCGTCAGTGTCAAAACCGAACTGTTTATCGAAGCGGCCCAGGCAATGGGGGCCTCCACCTGGCGGGTGCTCCATCGCTATCTGCTTTGGAATGTGATTCAAAGTATTCCAGTCCTGTTTGCGCTGAATGCAGCGGATGCCGTGTTGACCCTAGGGGGACTGGGCTTTTTGGGGTTGGGGCTACCGGAGGCGACACCCGAATGGGGACACGATCTCCGTCAGGCCCTTGATGCCCTGCCCACTGGGATTTGGTGGACTGCCCTGTTTCCGGGTCTGGCGATTACGCTCCTGGTGACGGGCCTTTCCTTTATTGGCGAGGGGTTGAGTGAAATCATGAACCCAGCCCTGCGACGACGCGCTAGCAAGGGTTGAGTGGGAAGGAAAAAGGCACGAGGCACCATTCACTATCCACTCATGAGGTTGAGCTAATTAAGTTCGAGGTGGATTACCGATCGGGCACCACGAGCAATACCCATCCGGCGCTCCCCATCAGCGTTATTCCGTCGTTAAATTTTGGGGATTGGGGGTGTCCATACCGTTTTCTTCGCGGTTGCCCTCCCCACGTTCTTCTGCCCCTAGGGCGGGGGG
>NZ_JBRCAD010000126.1:0-20668 GCF_053493415.1 Trichothermofontia sp.
GAGGATCACCCAATGCTGAAGTTCGTAGTCGCGGTTTGGGCGACTAAAGTCGCCACTACCAACGCAAAACAACGCTGAGGACCGCCCAATGCTGAAGTTCGTAGTCGCGGTTTTAACCGCGATCCCCTTTTTATCAACACCCTCTAAGAGGACTGCACAACGTCAGCTCACTCACAGATAACTGCTCGATCGCGGATCGGGGGCAAAGGCTAACCAGAGGGGAAATTGCAGCAACGCAAGGCTGATCACTTCCTCAGTTTCGTCAATCAGGATCAGGGGTAAATCCCCATTTTTTTGAATCCGTTCCGCCTTGATCGCGAGGGATTCCGGTGACTCAAACAGCCCAATCCCCGCGTTCGGCCCAAAATCCGTCCGGGCAATCCCCAGACAATCTTGTAAGCCCCGTCGCCAGTCCCCCAACCGTTCAGGCGTATTGGCCAGAACCAGCGTGCGCAGACGATCGCCATACAGCCGATGCAAGATAGAAATCACTGCCGCCGCCACCAGGACATTTTGCAAACGACTGCCGAGCGATCGCAGTGCCCCCCGCCCCCCCTGGGTAAAAAACCAATCCGAGACGCGATCGGCATGAATCGGCTCAAAGGTGCGGCGCAACTGCCAAGGCGGACCGTAGTAGTCCGGTTGGCTGCGATATTGATCCAGCAGGCGGCGAATGCGTTTTACCTGCTCCTGGAACGTTTGTTCCGCAAATTGGGGATTCGCGGGAGGCGGGGACGAAACCGCTTCCTGGGCCACAGGAGCTACCTCCGGCGCACTGGGAACCAACTCCAACTGTTCCGCCGCCGTGACCAAATCCTGCAAACTCCCCACCAGGTAATCCTTAAAGCCCTGCACCCGAATCGCCAAATCCTGGGACGTACCCGCAAAGGTGGTGCGCATCTCCGCCCGAATCCGCTCCTGCCGCCGTTCCAATTGCTCTACGGCCAATTGTAGGGTTTGCCGCCGTTGTTCGAGATCATGAAGGCTCTCCCGCATCAAGCGTTTCACCGCTGTCTGGGCCTCCGCCAGTTGTTCCTGTACCGTTTGGGTATAGGTGACCTGGAGATCCGCGATCGCTTGCTTCAGGGTGATTTCCTGCGCCCGTAAGTCGGCCACCCGTTGGGCCAGATCGGCTACGGCATCTGATACGGGGTCATGGGCTACGGGGGCATGAACTGCCGTAGCACTACCCACAGTATCCGTGGCCCGCTCAGGCTCAGATTGGCGATCGGTATCCGTCGCCGGCCACGGCGGGGTCATCTCGGGCGAAATCCCTGGGCTAGGTGAGAGCGCTGACGCAGCCGTAGTGTCTCCTGGCGTCGCCTTGACCTGGGGGATATCTAGTTTGGGGGTGTCCGGTTGGGGTTCAACATTGGGGTGCGACGGACGGGATACTTCTTCGTTCATAGGGCTGATTTCACAGGGCAACGCTGCGAGAGGCAGGTCTGCAATAGTTTAGGATCAAACAGGATCGGCAGGAAGTGAATGCTGTTGACTTCCCGGAAGTAGAACAAAATCGGCAGGGGTGGCCAAAAAATCTCCCAGTGTTGCCAATCCTGGTAGGGAAAGTTGCGAATCCGTTGTTCCCCGCGATAAATATCCAGGGCTGTCGGTGTAAATTGCAGGCGCAGGGTGGCAGCTTGAATCGTCAAAAAGATGCCAAACAGGGCGATCGCGATGCTCACGATCGGCTGCACGAGAAGCAGCGGCATGGCCAGGAGAACCAGGGCGATCGGCAGGGCAAAGCTAGGGGTCAGGGTGACCGTCGCGATCGCACTGTCCGAGGACCACGTTGGGGAAGAACCAGTCATGGGTGATAAGACGAGATTCCGTAACGGCGTTGATTTCTAATTCCATTGTAAGGGGGATGATGATGGGCATTAGCGTCAGAAATTGCGCAGCACGGCACTCCCTAATCCTTGGAACATCAGCCACGAGAGAAAGAAATTCGTGATAAAAATAGCCAGGAGCGCCGTCACCACTGCCGTTGTGGTGGATTGGCCGACCCCCTTCGCTCCGCCGGTCGTCGTCAGGCCCCAACTGGCCCCTACCACGGCAATAATGGCCCCAAAAATCACGGCCTTAATGATCGCACTGCACACATCCCAAGTCCCCAAAAAGCTCTGGGCCGATTCCAAAAAGTTGCGCATGGGCAGTTGGTAGAGATTCACGGCCACAAAGACACCGCCCGCCATCCCCGCCACAAAGGAAATAGCGGTGAGAATGGGCAGCATGATGCAGCAGGCCAAGAGTCGCGGGATCACCAGGTAGTCGATCGGGTCGGTTTTGAGCATATACAGGGCATCGATTTGCTCCGTCACCTGCATGGCCCCAATTTCCGCCGCAAAGGCTGACCCCACCCGCCCCGCCAGGATCACCGCTGTAATCACCGGGGTGAGTTCCCGCAGAAGTGCCAACGCCAATACGCCCCCGGCGGCATCCCCCACGCCAAAAGTGATGAACTCGCGGGCCACTTGGATGGTGAAGACCATCCCGATCGTCACCGCCGTCAGGAGGGCCACCAGCAAGGACTGGGGTCCCACGCTTGACAACTGCTCCATAAGGTTCCGGATATGGATGCGGCCCTGAAGGAGGTGCAGCAAAGCTTGCCCACCGATCATCAGCGCGACCCCAAAACGCTGACTCCAACGGCCTAGATCCTGAAGGGGAGATTGCTTGGACAAGGGAAAGCGTACCCAATCACAGCTTTGAGCCTGATTGTAACCAACCTTGATCACGCCTGGACAATCGGAAGGCTAAGACCTGCCATTTCTTCAAGCGTTCTGAAAACTGCTATACGATCGAGCGTAAGGCCCTAGCAAACACCATACCTTGGCCCATAACCACCAACACAGGACAGCGGGGGACGCAAGCAAACACCATGACTGAAGCGGCTAGTCTAGAAACTGCCCGCACCCACTACCGCGAGGGGAAAACCTATGTGGAACAGGGTGCCTATCGACAGGCGATCGCCCAACTGCAAGCAGCAGCAACCCTCACCCCTGTCCAATCCCCCCTGGGGGGCGAGGTTCGTCTCTGGCTGGCGATCGCCTATGAAGCCAACCAACAACAACCCCTGGCGATCGATCTATGTCGGCAGTTGAGCCAACACCCCAACGTTGCTGTACGGAAACAGGGTAAGCGACTGCTCTACATCCTGGAAGCGCCTGCCTTATCCCGGCATCCTGAATGGTGCAGCCAGATTCCGGATCTATCCCGGTTATCGGAGAATCCGGTGAGGGGCGAATGGGGAGCCAATACGCCTAAACCCCGCTCGTCTCCCGTTCGCCCGCCGACTCCGCCTGTAGACCCAGGGTCAGTTGAAACAAAAGATAACCAGTTTGTCTGGGTGGCCCTGGGAGCCGCTACCCTAATCCTAGGTGTGCTTCTGTGGTTGCATTAAGCAGTCTATCGGCACGTCGATCGCAACTGGGGTAATGGTTGGGTGCCTATTGTCCCGGTAATTCTCACGGCTTGCACGGCTCTCGCGGCAATTCGGCCATTCTCTATATTTTGTCCTCATTCCCCCACTGGTCTGGGATGGAGTTAGCGCTACTCTATGCATCCGGATGACCCCTCCCTATTGCTCAGGCCGATCGCGCCTCGCCTGCGATCGCTCCTCCCCCCAGAACTCTACATTGCGGCCTGGATGGATCAGTCCCCAGAGGTTGTCATGCAGGTATTTGAGCATCTGCGAGCGCTGCAATGGATTTTGCATGACTATGTACCCCGGCAAGTGGCGCAATCACCGCCGCTGCCGGGACAATTGCGTTGGGAGTGGCAGGAAGGTACCCTCCTGTTTACTGACCTGGCCGGATTTACGCCCCTGATGGAGGCCAATGCCCGCTGTGGGCAGGTTGGGATCAAGGCGATGTTGACCCAACTGAATACCTACTTCACGGCAATGATCGAGATCCTGAGTAAGTCTGGCGGGAATCTGCTCGAATTTACGGGGGATGCCATGCTGGCCCAATTTCCGGCGGACTCCCAGCATCAAGATATCAAGCGGGCGATCCGGGCAGGGCTACGAATGCAGCGGGCAATGGCGCAATTCACTGATTTGCCGATCGCGGGGGGCGTGTATACCCTCCAGATGCGCGTAGGGATTCATCGGGGGCGTTTTCTTCGGGCTGATATTGGGACACCCCTCCGCATGGAACACGTTCTGTTGGGGCGATCGGTACAACTGGCAAAAGGTTGTGAAGGCAATGGGCAGGTGGGGCGTGTCTGCCTATCCGCAGCGACGGCCCAGCAGGTGGAGGGCCTGTTCCGCTTTGACTCCTGGCGTCCGGGCTACTGCCTGGTGCGAGATGATCTCAGCCCGGAGCAATTGGGCGAATACGATATGGTCCCCTCCCGCCGGCGGGCAGCGAGTAACATTTTGTTCGATCGCAGTCCCGCCGCGATCGTCAGCGCCATCACCGAAACCCTGGATCAACTGGAACCCCTGGCCTGTTACCTACCATCGACCCTGCTAACCCACGTGGTGGAGCACACAGCCAATCGCCAACTGCCCCCCCAATTCACCACGCCCACCGTGGCCTTTGTCAGTATTCGCGGGCTGTCGGAGCAAGCGGATCTGACCACGCCTGAAAGCCTGCCTCTCCTGATCCAGTCTTTTTCGCGCCTGTTCGCCCTGATCAACGCTGCCGCCGAAAGTCAGGGGGGCATCCTCAAGAAAATTACCTACCACCTAGCGGGTTCGGACATGATGATCTACTTCGGCATCCCCCACTACTACAGTGATAATTCCCAGCGGGCGGCTACGGCGATGCTGACTATCCGCACCCTGATCCAAAACACCTTGACACCGCTCCCGGCCAACCCAACCCCCGCCCTCACCTGCCAGATTGGCATTGCGCAAGGTCCTGTCTTTGCCGCAGAAATTGGTGAACCCAGGGGTCGCCGCGAGTTTAATGTCCTAGGGGATGCCGTGAACACGGCGGCGCGTTTGATGGGACGGGCCAGTCCGAACCAGATTTTGCTAACGGAGTCGGTCTATCATGCCGTGGCCGATCGCTTTGCCACCACCCCCTTGGGCAAACTGGCCCTGAAGGGTAAGTCCCAACCCCTAGAGGTATTTGAACTCAACCCGCTCCCGGACTAGGCTGCCGGACCAGGGGAGATTTAGCGTACACTGAAAACACTTCCCCCACTGGTTGGATCGTTCATCGCCCGCAGTTGTCGCGAAGCGTCAGACGATTGAACGTCATTTTTGTCACAATAGTGGGCGAATCGTGGGCGATCGTAGGTAAGCATGGGCGTAGGAGGGCCAAAAGGCCCAGGTTACGGGCGTGCCTAGGCCAGTTCTCCTCGTTTCCTGCCTACTGGTGGCCTTGCAACGCGGAAATGCTCCATGTCAATCTCTGAGGTTCCCTGTCTAAGTATTGCGATCGCCCCCTTGCAAAACTTGGGGGGGGGACATTTCGCTATTTGGGTGATGCAGGCTCCCTATCCCGGTGGCTATGTCCATCAGGATCGGGCCTGGACCGACGCCCTAAACCAAATCTGGCAGGCTTGGCAGGAGATGTTTTCTCTACAACGCCTGGATCACCCCAGTGCAGACCCGTTACCGAGTGCAACCCCCTTGCCCTTAGCCGCAGGCGAGTGGCCCTTGGCTCCCCAAGCCGGGAGTTATAGCGGACGCTTGATGCAACATTTGGGGACGGCCCTCTGGCAGTGGTTGTTTGATGGCGTGGTCCAACAGAGTCTTAGCCAAAGTCAGGGGATTGCGATCGGGCAAGGGAAACCCCTACGCCTGCGCTTAGAGATCCGTGATCCGGAACTGATTGCCCTCCCCTGGGAGATTATGCAGGCGGAAATCGGTAAACAGGCGATCTCGCTCAACCAGCAGGTGCTCTTCAGCCGCACGACCACCGATGTTGACCCCCTGGTCACCCCTACCCACCGATCGCTCTTGCGAATCCTGTTGGTGTTGGGGCAACCGGAGGCGGGCGATCGTTCTGCCCTGGCGCTGGAAGAGGAAGCGGCCAGCATCCGTAAGGTTTTGACGCTGGCGGGTACGGAGGCGATCAATAACTCCGAAGTCATGCCTGCCCCCTGCCGGGTGGATGTACTGCTCCAGCCCACCCCAGCGGCCCTCATTAGCCAGTTGGAAACCGGGTCCTATAACGTCTTTTTCTATGCGGGGCATGGAGTTCCCGGCCCTGATGGGGGGGTATTGTTCCTCGGTTCAGATACCCTCAGTGGGACGGAATTGGCCCAGGTGCTCACCCGCTGTCAAGTCAGTTTGGCGGTGTTTAATGCCTGCTGGGGTGCCCTACCCGATCGCCTGAAGCCGGAGTTAGCCGCAGCGGGGGTGTTGGGGGACTTGCCCATAACTACAGCCGCAACGCCAACCGGGGAGATTGTCTCCCCCCTGCGCCAGGGACCCCCTGCCTTTGCCCGGAGCAGCTTGGCTGAGGTCTTGATCCATCATGGGGTGCCCGCCGTACTGGCCATGCGGGACTCGATCGCCGATCCAGAGGCCCTGAGCTTTATCCGCGCCTTTGCCCAAGCCCTGGCCGAACGCTTGCCGATCGATGCTGCCGTGGCCGTGGCCCGCCAACACCTCCTCACCCTCTATAAATTTAATCAGCCCGCCTGGACCCTGCCCGTCCTTTACCTGCATCCGGAGTTTGACGGTTGCCTCCTGGGGCCGCCCGATGAGGGGGTGACGGAATTACCAGGGGATGTTCCCGTCCATGCCTGCCTGCGATCGCTGGAAGCCCAACCCCGGGTCTGGTCGATCGGCACCGGGCGGATTCGGGTGGGGCGGGCTGAGGGTAAGGGCAATGATCTGATCATCCCGGAACAGTGGGTTTCCCAAAACCATGCGGAGATCTTTTGTCGTCATACCGGGGTGGGGGAGGCGGCCAAGCCAGATTATTTCCTGCGGGACTTCTCCCGCTATGGCACCTATGTTTTGACCGCAGGCGACTGGCAACGGGTCCACAACCAGGAGGTCCATCTCCAGTCCGGTGTCCAGATTAAGTTCGGCAGTTCCCAGGGGCAAGCCCTAGAATTCATTATTGAACGTCCCGATCTGGCCTGAACGATGCCCGCCTTCCCCCTAGTGATAGGACTGCCTCGCCGCCGTGGCTAACCTCCCCCCCACTGATCTGAAACGTGCGGTCCTCGCTTGGTTAGAACCCCAGATCTCGGCTAAGCGCCTCCGTCATATTTTGGCGGTCGAGCAACTGGCGATCGCCCTGGCTCGTCAGCACCAGGTTGACCCACAGCAGGCCGCCCAAGCCGCGCTCCTGCACGATCTCGCCAAACACTTCACCCCCTCCCAACTGCTGACAATGGCTCAAGTGGCGGGGATTTCCCTCGATGACACGCTGGTGGGTGCACCCCAGCTATTACACGCGGAGGTAGGGGCGATCGTGGCTAGGGATGAATTTGGCATCACCGATCCCGCCATCCTCAACGCCATTCGTCACCATACCCTGGGGGCACCCGAAATGCCCCCGCTAAGTTGTGTGGTCTTCCTGGCCGATAGTCTGGAACCGGGTCGGGGTGACACACCGGAACTCGCTAGCCTGCGGGATCTGAGCCAACGCAACCTCTACTTGGCGATCGCCCAAACCAGTGCCTATGTCATCCAACGGTTACTGACAACACGACGACTGATCCATCCCCGCACGATTTTGACCCGCAATTGGGCACTACAGGCGGCCAGCCCCCAGCTTTGAGGCTGGATTGATGACGACAAGCCTTGCCAGTCAGAAGCTTCTGTCCCTTGTCGGTACTTCGCTAGCCAGGGGCGTCCTGTCATTGAATACCGCCGTTCAGAGATCCCCAAAAACCAGATGCAGTAGATACTCCTGCGGAGGCGCTACGCGAGCGAAAAACAGTTGTGAGACAGGTCGGATGCCGACCCCTAAAACAGCCGAAACGGTTATTCCACGTTCAATTCCTCATCTACTGAGGTTCATGATCATGTTTTCCCAGTGACACCCAAGCAAGGTTAATAGCAAGTTAAGCCAAACCAATAAGTTGAACAAATTTCAATAATAATGTTACCATCTAAGATGTACTAAAAAATATCGTCAAGCTTGCTGTTTTTCCCTAGAAGCTTGTCTTTGATAAGCAGACCGCAAACAACAGTTAGATTACGTTAAGAATTGCAATTCTCTAAAGGATCACTCGATTCATGGGAATGGGGAAAGTTTAACCGCCTCCACTGGCGATATTATTTTGGTTATCAGCGTGAGACTTTTGTGTTTCGCGGCACCCTAAAGAAAATATGAAGTTTGTGGCACTGGTCCTCGCTTTTTAGACCTGACTTTTTTAGAATTGCGAGGGAGTCTACTTAAGTAGAAGGGAGCCAAATTCATAGTCGAAAATGGCCCACTTCTATGCAGTGATAAAAATGACTCTAGGTATTACAGCCGTTTCCTCTCTAATGAAGTACGGTCAAGCCTTGTAAACAAGGGACTTAAGCCCCTTCTCTGTACTCATCAAGTATGAAAGTGCTGTATAGAAGACCAACGAAAGCTTGCCTTTGACGTAACCTTTTTGAAGTGACTACAGTTATGACAACGACCTCCATTCCCCAAACGCTATCGGGGGGTAACACGCAACCCCTCACGACGGAAGAACTGCACAAAATCAATGCCTATTGGCGGGCTTGTAATTATCTGACCCTAGGCATGATCTATCTCCGCGATAACCCCCTGCTCCGGGAACCCCTCAAGGCCGAACACGTCAAATATCGTCTCCTGGGCCACTGGGGGTCCAGCCCCGGTCTGAGCTTTATCTATGTCCATCTGAACCGGATCATCAAGCAGTACCAGCAAAGTATCGTGTACGTGGCGGGTCCCGGACATGGTGCCCCCGGTATCCTAGCTCCGGTTTACTTGGAGGGGTCCTACTCCGAGGTCTACCCCGATAAGAGTGAAGACCTAGAGGGGATGTTTAAGTTCTTCAAGCAGTTTTCCTTCCCTGGGGGGATTGGTAGCCACTGTACCCCGGAAACCCCTGGCTCAATCCACGAGGGCGGCGAACTGGGCTATAGCCTCTCCCATGCCTATGGCATTGCCCTGGATAATCCCGATACGATCGTGGCTGCTGTGGTGGGGGATGGGGAAGCGGAAACCGGTCCCCTGGCAACGGCATGGCACTCCAATAAGTTCATCAACCCGGCCCGGGATGGGGCGGTGCTGCCGATCCTGCACTTGAATGGCTACAAGATCGCTAACCCTACTATCCTGGCACGCATCAGCCACGAGGAATTGGAGTGTCTCTTTAAGGGCTATGGCTACAAGCCCTACTTTGTCGAAGGCGCCGATCCGGCCTTTATGCACCAGGCAATGGCGGCCACCCTCGACACGGTGATTGCGGAGATTAAGCAAATTCAGCAGGAGGCCCGCAGGGGTGGCCCCGTGGTACGCCCCAAGTGGCCCATGATTGTACTGCGATCGCCCAAGGGGTGGACGGCTCCAGCCGAGATTGATGGTCGCAAGGTCGAAGGCTTCTGGCGATCGCACCAGGTGCCGATGGCCGATATGCACACCAATCCGGCCCATTTGAAGCTTTTGGAAGAGTGGCTACGCAGCTATAAGCCCGAAGAACTTTTTGACGAGAATGGCAGCCTGATTCCCGAACTGAAGGAACTGGCCCCCACGGGCAACCTGCGGATGGGATCGAATCCGATTACCAATGGCGGTGTCCTCCGCAAAGAACTCAAGATGCCCGACTTCCGGAACTATGCGGTAACCGTTGAGAAACCGGGCACGAGCGAAGCGGAAAATACCCGCCCCCTAGGGGCATTTCTCCGGGATGTTATGCGCAATAATCCGCACAATTTCCGGCTGTTTGGCCCCGATGAAACGGCATCGAATCGTCTGAATGCGGTCTATGAAGTCAGTAAAAAAACCTGGCTGGCGGATTTCCTGCCGGAGGATGATGATGGCAGTGAACTGGCCATCGATGGCCGGGTCATGGAAATGCTGAGTGAGCATACCCTAGTGGGTTGGCTGGAGGGGTATTTACTCTCGGGACGGCATGGCTTTTTCCACACCTATGAAGCCTTTGCCCATGTGATTGATTCCATGTTTAACCAACACGCCAAGTGGTTAGATATTTGCCGCAATGAAGTTCCCTGGCGGGCACCGGTTTCATCTTGGAATATTCTGCTGTCTTCGACGGTGTGGCGGCAGGATCACAATGGCTTCTCCCACCAAGATCCGGGCTTTGTGGATTTGGTGACGAACAAGAGTCCCGATGTGGTGCGCATTTATTTCCCACCCGATGCGAACTGTCTGCTTTCGGTGGCGGATCACTGCCTGCGCAGTACCAACTACACCAATGTGATCGTGGCGGATAAGCAGAAGCATTTGCAGTATTTGAGCATGGATGAGGCGATCAAACACTGCACCAAGGGCATTGGCATTTGGGATTGGGCCTGTAATGATGATTGTGGAACGGAACCGGATGAACCAGATGTCGTGATGGCTTGCTGTGGCGATATCCCCACCAAAGAGGCCCTCGCCGCTACCGCGATTTTACGGCAGGAATTCCCCTATTTGAAGGTGCGGTTTATCAATGTGGTCGATCTGCTCACGTTGATGTCTGCTTCCGAGCATCCCCACGGGTTATCGGAACGGGAGTTTGATACCCTCTTTACCCCCGATAAACCAGTCATCTTCAATTTCCACGGCTATCCCTAGTTGATTCATAAGTTGACCTACCGTCGCACGAATCAGGATCGCATCCACGTGCGGGGCTATAAGGAAAAGGGCAATATCAACACACCGCTGGAATTGGCGATCAATAACGAGATCGATCGCTTTAAGTTGGTGATTGATGTCATCGATCGCGTCCCCAGTCTAGGTTCCCGGGGTGCCCACGTGCGCGAACGGATGAAGAATGCGATCATCGACAACCGCAACTATGCCCACGAGCATGGGATCGACGCGGATGAGATCAACAACTGGAAGTGGCCTGGTTAAGTTGATTGCCACACCGAGTTTGTGGAGAAAAAGGGGGGGCGGTACCGCCCCCTAGCGGGTTTACGTCAGCCTCCCATCCCCAGTTGGCTGATGACAGCAATCGTCTATTGCCAATTGCCAACCAGGATAAAGGGTGCCCAGAAGAAAGGATTTTGAAAGTCTGGATCTTGCTTGAGGGCAAGTTGGGCATTGCGGAGTGCTCTGGCCTTGGTCATGCCCGGTTTGGTCAGTTCTTGATAGAAATACGCCATAAATTCCGCCGTCGAGACATCATTGACTTGCCACAGGGTTGCCAAGGTACTGCGGGCACCCGATCGCACCGCCACGCCTGCTAGCCCCAGCGCCGCCCGATCGTCGCCCCGTGCCGTTTCACAGGCACTCAGCACCAATAACTCCAGGGGGTTCTTTTTCCCCTGGGTACGGGAGCGGAGCAACTGGTCCAACTGCTTTACACTAATGCGATCGTCCCAGGTCAAGATAAACGTGTCCTCCGCTTGGGAGCTAAACTGGCCGTGGGTGGCCAAATGCACGATCGGGAACGCTTGTTGGGTGATCTGGGTCTGAAGGTTATCGCGGGTAAACGTTTGATTAAATAGGACCGCCGCAGGAACCGTCGCCTTAATTTGAACGATTTCACCTTCTACGGCGGGTAGGGGGGAAAAGCCCTGGCGGCCTTCTGCTAACCCCCCCATGAGCGTCCGCACGGGAATCTGGCCAAGGGGTTGACTGGCCAGGAGTTGCAGCCCCGGTGTCAGAGCGAGATTATATTGCTCCATGAGGAACTGCTGACCATCGTTTAAGACCGCCATCGGCACATTGCGCAGATAGCCATCCAGGACAAACACCAGGGTTTGGATCTGGTGCTGGGCCAAACTCGCGGCAGCCGGTCGGATGAGCAGGTCGTAGAGCCATTGGGAACTGGCTAAATATTCATCCGGGAAAGCACCGGGTTGCAAGGCAAGGCGCAGATCCCGCAGGGTTGCCTCTAGGTCCGATCGCTCGATCGCGGTCGAATAGTGCAGCAGAGGTTGGTTGGGAATAGAGACAATCACAGTGAGGCGATCGGGCAAGAGGATGGGGTAGACCACGGCAGCCGTGCGGTCCAATTCGTCGATCAACTGGGGTTTGGTTTCGGCACACGCATCCTGGAAAAAGTTGTCCAGTTCCGCGACTTGCAGGGATTCAATCACCTGCCGTGCCCGTTGCAGGTCCGCTTGCGTCGGGTTTGCGCCCCCCACCAGTAGCCCCACAAACTCGCGATAGATGGGTTCCACCTGCTCCCGGAAGGAGAATTGCACCTCCGGATTCACGGCCACCAGATCCCCCCGCAAACTGGCGAGGATTTGGATCGCTTGCCCATAGGCAACGATCGCGGCCTCCCGTTCACCTTGGGCTGCTTGTAACCGCCCCAATTGCCAAAACAGCGGATAGGCCACCTCTGGAGCTTGGAAGGGGGGCACGAGGGCAAGGGCACGCTGGGTGAGGGCGATCGCACCAGTTGGCTGGCCCTGTAATTCAGCTAACCGGCCCCAACTGCCGAGGGCCTGGGCCTGGAGGCGATCGTGACCGAGGGCTGTGGCCTGCTGGACCGTAGTTCTAATCAGGGTCTCCACATCAGCCATAGCAATCCCTGGGATGGGTGTTCCGGTGGTCGGGAGGAGCCGTAACAAACTCTCGGCCAAATTTAGCCGGATCTCCAGGCCCGTGCGGCTCATCGGTAACGTGCTTAAATCCGGTTGCAGTGCCTGCCAAAGCGCGATCGCTGCGGTTTCCTCCCCAGTCGCTACCAAAAAGCTCAGGTGGTTGGCTTGGGCTTGTAGGCTCAAGAGCGGTTGCGGGGCCTGGGCCGCTTGTTGGTAAGCAGCGATCGCTGCTTGCTTGGCGCGATCGCGTTGGGTAGTCGTCAGGGTCGGCTGGACAGCCTGTGCCCGCCAGACATTGCCTTGCTGCAACCTCACCATTGCAGTGGTTTCGGTCAAGCCTAGGGATTGGGATTGGTCAAGGGCAATTTCCAGCAGTTCAGCGGCCTGATCCAAGTGCCCCAAAACCCGTAGGACATTGGCCAAGAGGGCCATTGCCTGTACCCGTTCCGGTGTAGCAGCGGCAGTGACTAGGGTTTGCCGAGTCGCATCGGTCAGATCACAGGGGGTATCCTCTAGTTCTAAACTCCGCAGCAAGGTTTGGCAGGCGCGGGGATATAACCCTAGGGCTTGCAGCGTGCTGACCTGATGCAACTGGTTTTGTTGCCCTAGGGCGGTCTGCGCTTGCTGTGCGTAAATCGTTGCGGCTTGGGTCCAGCTATCTAGGGCCGCTTGGGGTTGGCCCCGTTCCGTGTATTGTTGGCCTTGAACATCCCAAAGTTGGGCCTGGATGCGTTGCTGCTCTGGGGTTTTCGGTTGGGTTGCCACAAGGCTCATGGCTTGCTGCAATGCCTGTTCGGCGGCGGCTCCCTGGCCAAGGCTGAGGTGTATTGCCGCTAAATTACCGAGGGCCATCGCCTGGTTGAGGCTATCCCCTTGGGCGGCAAATTGGGCCACGGCACTGGTGAGCAGGGTGATCGCGGTGTCTGCCTCTCCCTGTTGCGATCGCGCTTGGGCCTGCTGGATTAGGCTAAAGGGGGAGGCGTCCTGGGCGACGACTGGCTGAGCGTTAAAGCTGCGTAGCCCAAACACGAGCGTGGCCAACAGTGCGAGTAAACAGTAGCCAAGGCGACGTAACCAAATGGGATGGGGCATAGGGGCGGCTCCAGGCGCTTGAGATTAGGAAGTTAAAAGGCAACCGTCTTGTGGGATGGGCATCCTGCCCGTAAGTAGATCCTGTGGGATGGGCATCCTAACTATCAGTGGGTATCAGGTTTTGGGCTTGGGGCCTGAGGCAGGCGAGATGCCTACCCCACAAGAGTAAGGAGTAAACGGTTAGCCGCCGATCAACGGCTAGGCGGACATGCGGCGGTTTGGGGGGCAGCCCGATGGGCTTGGGGTGCGGCGACAAGATCAGGAATATTAATATCCCCCCGACTGGCCGTCAGCAGGATTTCCCCCCGCTCTGTCACCACCCACCCCTGCGCCGGCACGATCGGTGGACGCTCTGCCCTGGGTGCCTTCGTGCCTGGATGCCTTGGTGCTACCTGAGCCTCCCGACTCCCCACTTGCGGTGCCACTGGCTCAATCCACCCCGTTGGGGCGACCCCCTGGGCTAAAGGTTCCTGGGGGGTTGGGGGCAATCCACCCCGGCCCGTGATCACGAATTCGCTTTGTTGACCCTGGACACAGGCATTCGCTGCAATCAAGGCCGCCGGATCGACCACATTTTCCGGTAACTCCACTAACCCCTGGCTGGGGTCAATATCCGGGGTTTGGATCTCGACAATGCCACTGAAGGCAGGTCCCAACTCCGACGTGGCGGTAATATCACTCTCTGGTGTCGCTTGCAGTCTAAACTCAGTGCCGAAAATCCCCTGGGCATTGATGATCACCCGGCCCCCGAAGCTTTCCTGGGCATTGGCAGTAATGTCGCTGTTCTCCAAGGCGGCGAGAACCCCGGTATCGATCGCGATATTGCCCCCCGTCGCCGTCCCGATCGCATTGGTCGTGATATTACTATTGCGACGCAGTTGGATGTCCTTCGCTTGGAGCGTGATATTGCCCTGGTCACCGGCACTGGTTTCGGCCCGGAGGCTGGCATCGCGGTTCAGCCGAATTGAGTCCGCCGTGATCTGCAAGTCCCCGGCACTGCTAAACCCAGAATTATCACTCACGGAAATCTGGGCACCGTTTTCGACCTGGAGCGTCCCGGTTCTCGCCGTTAGGCTACCGGCTGTGCCAAAGCCCGTACTTTCCACCGTCGCAAACAGGCCGCTGGGAAAACCATCGGGAGACGCGCCAGCAATCCGGATGCTGTCCTTGGCCTCAACATCGACATTGCCCGCATCCCCAAAGCCAAACGTCACGGCGAGGATTTGACCGCCACTGTTTAGGGTCAGACGGTTGGTTTCAACGCTGAGGTTACCGGCATCACCGAGGGCTTCTTCCTGAACGGAGGCCGTAATGAGTGACCCGTCGGCAAGGTCGATCGTCTGCTCCGCGACCACCGCCAGATTGCCCCCACTGCCCTCGCCAAAGGTATCGACCCCAATCTGGGCACCCCCGGTTAACCGCAGGCGATCGCCCACCACAGCCAGGTTCCCACCTTCCCCCGTGGCTCCGGATTCGACCCGTGCATAGAGGGCGCTGGGGATGGTCCCGGTTGTGTTTGTTCCTGTGAGTTCCACGGTATCTGCTGCCACCAGCAGGTTCCCCGCATTCCCCTCCCCCTTGGTGCTGGCCGAAATCTGGGCACCGTCACGCACTTGCAATAGGGGGGTGACGATCGTCAAATCGCCCCCTTCTCCCGTGGCCCCGGTATCCACCTGCGCTGTCACTAAACTAGAGGTGCCATCGGGAGCCTCGCCAGTGACCCGCATGGCTTCCGTGGCCTCAATCGTGAGACTCCCCGCATTCCCTGCCCCCACGGTACTCACCGAAATCCGGGCACCTTCGGTGATGCTTAGCAACCGGGTTTCGATCGCCAGGTTTCCCCCATTGCCGATCGCCCCTGCCTCCACTGTGGCAAATAGACCACTGGGGGTATTGCCATCGCCCGTTTCCCCCTCAAGTTCGATGCGATCGGCCATAATCACCAGATTGCCAGCATCCCCGGCCCCAAAGGTGGCCACACTCACCTGCCCCCCGTCCCGCGCCCGCAGGCGATCGGCTTCGATCAACAGGTTGCCCCCGGCCCCCGTGGCCTCCCCTTCGATCTGGGCATAGAGACCGCTAGAGGTGCGAAAGTCCGCCGAGGTGCCTTGCAGATCAATCTCGCCCGCTTCGACAATTAAGTTCCCAGCATCCCCGGCCCCGAAGGTCCCGGCGGAAATCTGGGCACCATCCCGCAGTTCGAGGTTTGGGGTGCGGATCAGGAGATCACCCCCTGTACCGGTAGCTTGCTCGCGTACTTCCGCTGTAATACGACTGGAAACGCCATCGGGAACTTGGCCCTGGAGGACGATCGCTTCACTGGCCTCGATCAGCACTAACCCGGCATCCCCCTGGCCAAAGGTACTCGCGCCAATGCGTGCCCCATCCCGTACTTCTAAGCGTCCCGTTTGCAAGACTAAATTGCCGCCCGTCCCCGTCGCCTCGGCACTGACATCGGCGGTTACGAAGGTATCGGCCCCGGCCACTTCCAGATAATCGCTGACGATCGTCAAATTCCCGGCATCGCCAAAGCCAAAGGTATCAGCGGAAATCCGGCCCCCATCGCGTACAAACAGGCGGGGAGTTTGAATCAAGGTATCTCCCCCACTGCCAGTTGCGTTCGTATTCACCTGGGCACCGAGGAAACTAGTGTCGCCGGTAATCTCCACCGTATCCGTAGCAATCACCGTCAGAATTCCCGCATCCCCCCGGCCAAAGGTGCCAGCGGTAACCTCCGCACCATCGGCCACCAATAAGCGTCCGGTTTCAATTTGCAAGCTGCCCCCAGCCCCCGTCGCCTCGTCATCGACCTGGGCACGCAGGAGGCTAAAGTTCAGGTTCTCGCCGTCCACAATACGATCGCGCACCACCACCGCGTCGGCTGCCTGGATCAGGACACTGCCCGCATCCCCCTGACCAAAGGTGCTGGCTCCCACAACACCGCCCCCGGTAATTTCCAGCCGGTTGGTGACGATCGCCAAGTTGCCGCCGGTTCCCGTGGCCTCCGCGTTCACATCAGCGGTAATGAAGGTGCCAATGCCATCCACAAGGACGCGATCGCTGGCATTGATGACTAAATTCCCCGCATCCCCCAAGCCAAAGGTGTCCACCGAAATGCGGCCCCCGTCCTCCAGGAATAGCCGTTGGGTGGTCAGGATCGCATCGCCCCCCCTGCCGGTGGCTCCCGTATTCACCTGGGCACCCAGGAAACTGCCATTGCCACTAATGCGAATGCTGTCGGTGGCGGTGATGTCCATACTGCCCGCATCCCCCTGGCCAGCGGTGTTAGCGGCGATCGTCGCGCCATTGGTTAACCGCAGGCGATCGGTGGTGATCGTCAGAAGTCCGGCTTGGCCCTGCGCCTCGGCATTCACCTGGGCATAGAGACCACTAGGGTTATCTTGAATGTCAATATCTTGGGCCTGAATCGTGAGGTTACCGCCGTCCCCGGCTCCAAAGGTGCTGACCGAGATCTGGCCCCCCTGGCTGAGTTGTAACCGTTGGGTGGTGATTTCCAGGTTGCCGCCATTCCCGACGGCTCCCGGATCAACCTGGGCGTATAAACCACTGGCGGTGCCACCGGGGGTCGTGCCGGTAATGGCGATCGTGTCGGCGATCACTTGCAGATTGCCTGACTCGCCCTGGCCAAACGTGCCAACGGACATCAGCCCGCCATTGCGCAGGTTTAACTGCGGGGTCGTTAGGATTAAATCGCCGCCGCTCCCGGTGGCCTCGGCATTAACACTGGCGGAAAGGGCACTGGTTGAGCCATCCGTTGCCACCCCATCCAGGGTGACCGATCGCGTCGCCAGGATTGCCAAACTTCCCGCATCGCCATTACCAAAGGTATCAGCAAAAATCTGGGCACCGTCCAACAGGGTTAAGTCCCCCGTGGTGATGTCGAGACTGCCCCCCTGGCCCGTGGCCCCCGGTTGTACCGAGGCAAACAGCCCACTGGGGAAACCATCGGCATCTTCACCGATCGCCGTAATCCGGTCCGCCGTGACGATCAAACTCCCGGCCTCGCCCGCCCCAAAGGTATCGACATTGATCTGGGCACCGTCACTGAGGTGGAGTTCCTGGGCCGCGATCGTAATATCTCCCCCCTCGCCTGTGGCATCAGCTTCCACCTGGGCCGCAATATTGCCCCCGACCATCGTCAACCGTTCGGTCATCTGAAGGGTTAAGCTCCCCCCTGGCTCATCCCCCAAGGTATTGGCATCAATTTGCGAGTCCCCTAGCAGGGTCAGGTTGCGACTGTAAAGATTGAGGCTACCCCCCTCGCTAATCTCGATCACCGCCCCCCGTAAGAGTTGCATATCTTGAAACTGCTGCACGGTCTCCGGGGCGAGGGTCAGGGTATCTTCCGTAAACCGGAGGCCCATTTGTTCATTACCGGCCACGCTGGCAAGTTCAATCTGGGCATCGGGTGCCAAGAGTTTGCCGCGATCGAAGGTGAGATCGCCCCCCACGAGCGCCAGGGTTTGGCCCGGTTGGACCGCTAGGCCAGGATCTTGGGATTGGACTTGAATGGGGGCAGGATTGTCACGAAACCGTAGACCGATCGGGATGTTGATTTCTAACAGCGGTGGAGCTTGGGGATTGCTGGCGCTAAATTCAAAATTATCAAACACCACACTATGGGCGGTTGACCCCACAAACGACCCGGCCAGATCTAGGCGGGCGTTGGGACCAAAAACAATCCCATTCGGGTTAATTAAAAACAGGTTAGCGTTGCCCAAAACCCCCAGGGTACCCAGAATATTCGATCGATTCGCCCCGGTCACCCGACTGAGAATATTGGCAATCCCGTCTGGGTTGGCGAAATAGACCCCGCGATTGGCCCCGACATTAAATTCCTGAAAGCTGTGGAATAAATTACTGCCCCGACTAGCTCCCCCCTCAATGCGATCGCTGGGAATGCCCTTAATCACATCGGGACGCACGACTGAACTTTCTGGACCCAGGGTAGCATCAGGAATAAGCTGGGCCGAGCTGGGCCCCCCCAACAGGCACCAGAGACACGGAATGGTCAAAATAGCCAGGGTGGCAGGGCGCAGGGTCCAAAACATGGGCATACTCCACAGGCAGTTAATGGGCAAACGTTGATAAGCAAACGGGAAGGGTGTGTTGAGGGCTGAGGGAAGGGTGCCTTGGCCGGGGTCGAAACAGGGCGGCATCCAGGTATGGTTTGACGAGAGTCGCCGCCTGACATTTTCCTAAGGATACGCTGCGATCGCGGCTTAGGTGCAGGTGCATACGGTAAACGCTCTCCGGTGGCTCGTCAGTGTCAGTCAGCGTGAGTCAATGCTATAACTACGGGCAATGCTGGCAACGGTCAGGCTCCCTTCGCGCTTGTTATCTATATCTATAAGATCTATAAGGGCACTTCGATTAATCTAGGACGGGGGGAGTTCAACTGCCCCAACCGACGAGATAACGTTGCTTGGGAGCGCCGGAGTGGTATTTCCTGAGGTGCCCATAACTGGCTTGTTATCTATAAATTTGACCCCCTATTTGTCACCCGATCCCATGTCGCCAACCCTTGAGATTCTGCCCGATCGCGCTGCCCTGATTGCCCGTGCCCTTGACTTGATCCTGCCCCGTCTACAAACGGCGATCGCCGATCGCGGTCAAGCCACAATCGCCCTAGCGGGCGGAAGTACCCCCAAACCCCTTTACGAGCGCCTCGCGCACCAGTCTCTCCCCTGGGAGAAGTTGCATATTTTCTGGGGTGATGAACGCTATGTGCCCGCCGATCATCCCGATAGCAATGAAGGCATGGCCCGCCAAGCTTGGCTCGATCGCGTCCCCATCCCCGCTGCGAATATCCACCCCATGCCCACGGCTGCGGCTGATCCTGCCGTTGCTGCTGCAACCCACGATGCGGAACTCCGCGCTTTTTTCCAGGCTCCCCCTGGGGAATTCCCGGCCTTTGATGTGATTCTCTTGGGCATGGGGGATGATGCCCACACGGCTTCACTATTTCCCCGCACAGAAGCCTTGCAAGTGCGCGATCGGCTGATCACCGTGGGGAATAAGGACGGTCAACCCCGCCTGACGTTTACAGTTCCCCTGATTAACGCTGCCCGTTGCGTTCTCTTCCTGGTCACGGGCGCAAATAAACAACCAGCCCTAGCCCAAGTCTTTGCCCCAGAAGCCGACGCGAGCCAATATCCCTCCCGTTTGATTCGGCCTGTTGCGGGCGAGTTAATTTGGCTCCTGGATCAAGCAGCCGGTGCCCAATTAGCAAGCGACCCGACAAGATTTCCTGATGACTGAAACCCGTGCTGATTACGATAGTCCCTGGAAGGACATTCTGGAGACTTACTTTACCGATTTCATGGCCTTTTTCTTCCCGGCAGTTTATGCCGATATCGACTGGTCCAAGGGTTACGAATTCCTCGATAACGAACTCCAACAAATCGTCCGTGATGCCGAACTCGGTCGCCGCATTGCCGATAAACTCGTCAAGGTCTGGCGCAACAGTGGCAACGAAACCTGGGTCCTGATTCATCTGGAACTGCAAAATACAGATGAAGAGGCATTTGCTGAACGGATGTTTGTCTATAACTACCGCCTGCGCGATCGTTACAATCTTCCCGTGGCCAGTCTTGCTGTTCTCGGTGATGAAAATCCCCATTGGCGACCCAATTTTTTTAACAGTGAACTGTGGGGGTGTCGTAATGAGTTTCAATTCCCGATCGTCAAACTGCTAGACTATGGGCAGGACTGGGCAGCACTGGCGCAGTCAGCCAATCCCTTTGCGATCGTGGTGATGGCCCACCTCAAGGCTAAGGAGACCCGCAGGGATTTGACGAGCCGTAAGGCATGGAAGTTGACGATCGCTAAACAACTCTACCAGAAAGGATTCGATCGTACCGATGTCATCAATCTCCTGCGGTTTATTGACTGGGTAATCCAACTGCCCCAAGACTTGGAGAAAAGCTTCTGGCAAGAAATTTATACCTATCA
>NZ_JBRCAD010000127.1:0-13701 GCF_053493415.1 Trichothermofontia sp.
GCCCCCGACACCCCCCATGCCCGCATGGCCCTGGCCCAGTTTGAGCAAAATCCAGAACGCATGGGCCTGTGGGAAAACGCCACCCTGGATGGTCAAACCGGCATCCGCTACTACCGCCGCATCAATGTCGAGGCCAGTTGCCTGGCCTGCCACGGCCAGCAAGATCGCCGCCCCCAGTTCGTTAAAGACAACTACCCCCAAGATTTGGCCTTTAACTTTAAGGTGGGCGACCTGCGCGGTATGTATGCGGTCTTTATTCCCGATGTGAAAGAGGCTATTCAAGGGGCTTTACAGCCCTAAGTCGTTATATCTTTTCGAGGAGAAATCCCATGACTGTACATTACGTCACCCATACCTTAAAAACTGGTGATATTACCATCATGGGTAATATTGCCAACACCGCCACGGTGACTGGAAAAACCATCACGCGCATTGGCGCTATTGAAGGGCAAGAGCAACAGCACCCCCCCGCCGTTCACGTCAATTTAGAGCTGGCTGAGGGAGAGGATCGGGGCTCCGTTGTACTTTCGCTGAGTCTGCCCGATGCCATCGAAATGGGCATTCAACTCGTGGCCATGGGCATCGAAAATAATCCTCACCCAGATGTTGAGGCTATGCGCGATCGCCTGACCCAGTTGGTCTCAGAGCTAGACCAGACCCTCCAGGTCTCCCGTTAAAGCATCTCCTAACAAACAGTCTTGCCAGGGGTGGGCAGTGCCCACCCTACTGTGACCGACCTCAACTGGCTTACCTCACCCGGTCGGGGAAATCGAGCTTGCTGTTGTAGGGGATTTTCTTACCCTGCACTCAAGTTAAGTACATTCCTAAAACCTATTTTTTTGAGAGCGTAGTCCATGTGGAAACTGCTAGAGCAAATTCAGAAAAACTTGATTTGGGCGATTCCAGCCTCAATGATCTTAGGTATCGTCGTGGGCTACATCACTAACCCAGCCCCCCTCAAGGCCCTGATCATTCCGCTCACCTTCCTCATGGTGTATCCCATGATGATTAACCTGCAAATTCAGAAGGTCTTTTCTGGGCAGGATTACAAACTTCAGATGGTGACTCAACTGATTAATTTCGCCGTGGTGCCCTTCTTTGCCTTTGGCCTGGGGCAGCTTTTCTTTGCCGATCGCCCCCTAATTGCCCTGGGCCTGCTGCTGGCCTCCCTGTTGCCCACCAGCGGCATGACCATTTCCTGGACGGGCTTTGCCAAAGGCAACCTGAATGCGGCAGTCAAAATGACCGTGATCGGCCTAATTTTGGGGTCTATCGCCACCCCCTTTTATGCCAAATGGTTGATGGGCGCAGCGATTGAAATTCCCCTAGCCGACATTTTCCGGCAGATTATGATCATTGTTTTTCTGCCTATGGGGTTGGGGGTGGCCACCCGTCTGCTGCTAATTCGCACGGCGGGGGCCGACAAATATCACAAGTCTCTCAAGCAAAAGTTCCCAGCCTTTTCAACCCTGGGGGTGTTAGGGGTGGTGTTTGTGGCCATGGCGCTCAAGGCCCAGGCTATTGTCGGCAATCCCATGATTTTGGCGTCGTTTTTGGTGCCCCTGGCGATTTTATACGCAGGCAATTTTGCCCTCAGTACCCTGGTGGGCAAGCTGCTGTTTAACCGGGGGGATGCGATCGCGCTGGTCTACGGCACAGTCATGCGTAACCTGTCCATTGCGCTGGCGATCGCCGTTACTGCCTTTGGCGGCGAACAGGGGTCCGAAATCGCCCTGATCATTGCGATGGCCTACATTATTCAAGTACAAGCCGCTGCCTGGTATGTGAAACTCACCGACAGAATCTTTGGCCCCGCTGAGCAAGCGCTGCCCCAAACCAGTTAGCGGTAGGCTGATCGCCTGATCAAGACAAACAGGTCGTCCCAAGCCACCCGGCCATTTGAGGTGTTACTGGTACCCCCAACCCCCCTTAGCGCTGCAACGCCAGTATCTCGACCTGTTGCGCATGGCCAGCCTAAGGTCCTAGGCAGTTTTGGACACTGCCTGGGCACGTAGGGGCCAATCACAGTTGCCTTTTCTCAGTCTGCAACCGTAATAGATTTTAGAAGAATCGGGATGACTGGATTCGAACCAGCGGCCCCTTCGTCCCGAACGAAGTGCGCTACCAAGCTGCGCTACATCCCGCGATCGCTGACTAACAGCGCTTGCCCATTATAACACCATTAGACCTCAACAGACCTCCGAGGTTTTGAAAACCTCGGAGGTCTGGGTTAAGCCTTAATAAACTCGTAGACTTCCTCGTAGCGATCGACCGGATCATGCCAGGAATAGTCGTAAGCCATGCCTTGCTGGGCTAATTCTTGGAATTCTTCTGGATAGTGGAACCACAGCCCGATCGCCCGGTCCATCGCCGACTCTAGGGCAAGATTATCGGTTTGGAAGAACACATACCCGTTGCGTTTTTCGGGGGGATGGGATTGGTCATAATCGCGATCGAAGACAGTATTCACGAGACCGCCCACTCCCCGCACGATCGGCACGGTACCATAGCGCAGCCCAATCATTTGGGTGAGACCACAGGGTTCAAAATTACTGGGTACCACAATCATATCCGCCCCCGCATAAATGAGGTGTGAAAGTTCCTCATTGAAACCTAATTCCAGGTGACAGTCAGGGTTATTATTCAGGAAATTCTTTTCATGCCAGAACCAACTATTAATTTTGGCATCCGTTGCAGACCCTAGTAAGACAAACTGTGCCCCTCGGTTCAAGGCATAGTAGATCGCATGGTGGACTAGATGCACCCCTTTCTGATCATCCAGGCGACCGATATAGGCCACAATCGGCTTTGGCTCATCCCGTAACAACAGGCGATCGCGCAACGCTTTACGATTTTTGGCCTTAATTTCAAAGGTTTCACTCGTGTAGTGGTGGGGAATATACACATCACTGGCCGGATTCCAAACATCGTGGTCGATTCCGTTCAGGATGCCGCCGAATTTAGACTGGTGAATTTCAAGAGTATGCCCTAACCCATAACCACAGGATTCATATCGAGCCTCCCAGGCATGATGTGGTGAAACGGTGTTCACGTAATTGGAGTAGACGATCCCTCCCTTCATAAAGTTAATGCCAAAGGGATTGAAGTTATCCCGCAGGCGATCGTAGCTAAAGTAATAGGGCGTATTACGAAGGCCCACGGCATTAAGGGAATCGGCTCCGGAAACTCCCTGGTGTTTGAAATTGTGGATCGTGTAGCAAACCCGCTGATGATCCATACCGTGCCATTTGTACATGTCGTAGAGCAGGACGGGCACAAGACCCGTTTGCCAATCGTGGCAGTGGAGGATATCGGGACGTTTGCCGCTCTTTAAGAGAAATTCCAATGCCGCCTTACTGAAGAAGGCAAACCGCATGTGGTCATCCTGTGATCCGTAGTAGTGGCCCCGATTGAAGAAGTTTTCGTTGGAGTGAGGTTGAATAAAGAAACATAACCGCCCATGCACCCAGCCACAAAAAACCGTCGTGTGAATGGCACCATTCCCCCAGGGCACCCACAGGTCGCGATAGGCTTCATGCAGGTTGTAGATATGGTCATAGCGCATACAGTCGTACATCGGCAGGATGATCTCAACGCAATGATCCCGTGTCTCTAATTCGCGGCTGAGGCCATAGACAACATCGCCAAGACCGCCAGCCTTGATGACAGGGGCGCATTCCGATGCGATCTGCACAATATACATACCCACTCCTGGCTTTACGAAAATTTAATTTTCTATATAATTTTCTACCATTTTTTGGAGAAAAATACTTATTGGGTCCACTGCCCAGGGGACGATCGCTCACCAGAGACGGACGATCTCACCCGACTCATCCTCGCCGTTCCGTTTCCTGGATATAGGACTCACCGAGTTCCTGACCAGCGATCGTGATGGTTTGATAACGGACCTCCCCCTGAATTTGGAGAGTATCGCCCACCGGGGGCAAGGGCGTCGAGGTCAACACCCAAATGCTACCGCTGGTGTCCTGAAGCCGATAGGCTCCCCCCTGGAGCAAGGGCGCAACTTCCATAACTTGGCCCCGCAGGTGGACTGTGGCTGGGGTCGATCGGGGTTGCTGCAGTTGGCTGATGGGGGTAATATCCCCTCGAGGGAAGTCCCGGAGGCCCTCCGCCTCCCCCCGTTGGGCCAGGTTACCGCAACTGAGCAACGCACCCATGAGGGCGATCGCACCCAGCAGCCCAGATAGCGATCGTTGCATCCTGGTTACTCCCCCTGACTTTGTGTCCCCGTTAGTCTAACTAGCCACCAGTTCCGTATTCAACTCATTGACAGGGCGGCGTTTCAATTCCACCGACTGCGATCGCGGTAATAGATCGAACACATCCCGCAGGACATCATCCACCTGCTCAAAGGGAATGATCCCACTTTCATTGAGGACCACCTTACCCGCCTGGTCAAACACCACCGTTTGCGGGACCCGTCCCCGGTAATAGTACTGGGGTTGGTTGGGATCACGGGTCGCCTCGGTGGGCAGAGAATCCACATTGATCGGGATCAGGTCGGCAGCTCGGCCATAAAATGCCTGGAGTTGCGAGAGCACGGAAGCGTACTGCTTACAATCGCGGCTATCTTCCAGGTAGAGCATCATAATCGTGGCTCGATCAGCCCGTTGCCGGGATTGTTGCAGCGTCACACGCGGGGGCACCAGGGAGCCATTCCCGGCATAGAGGGCAAAGATGTTGCCATCAAAGCGATCGTCGTTCAGGCCGGCCAAAGCTGGCGGACATAGGGTCAAATTAACCACCGTGAGGGCAATGGCCAGCAGGCTCAGGGGCAGGATGCGAGCGATCGCCCACTGCCCATACTGCCAGAAGCGAGTCCAGATTGGCGGGTTGCCTTCCACCCAACAATTGGTCATGAGGTTCTTTACTTCCGCGTAAACAAGGATTTCGATCTATTTTGCTATTTTGTCGCCAACGGATCTATCGCCAACGGGTCGGTTGCCAGCGAGTTGGTTGGCAACCGGTCTGGCGCCAACAGGCCTGTCGTCAGCGACCAACCCTACTGAATGGGCAGATCACGACTACCCAGCAAATCCCGTGAGCTATCCAGGGTTCGGACAGTTAACACCTGCGGCGGCGTGGCATCCGGTGGATAGACACAGTCAACTTCGACTAAGCGTTTTTCTCCCTTACCCAGGTTTAACGACAACAGCGGTGCGCCCTCTTCCCCCCGTCGCTGGACCACGTGTACATACTGGGTCAACCGCCGATTATTCTCATCCTGGTAACGAATGCGCACGGTCCCCCGGAAAAAGATGCGGGACTCTGGTGGCTCAAAGAAACGCAAACCCGTCTTGGGCGGGTCGTCCTCCTTAATGGGCGTCTCTAAAGCCACCTCAACCATCTGATCTTGGCTTGTGGTATTGACCAACGGCAGGGTTAGGGAATACTGCACGCCATAGTTACCGTGGGCTTGATAAGCCGTATCAGGATAACGGGCCAACATCGGCGCACTTTGAACTTGACCCGTTCCCCAGGTTCCCCTAGGCAGTAGGCTGAGGCCGTAGGAAAAGGCCCGTCCGGGTTGGGGAATACTAAGCTGGTCCGCATTGGGGGCATCCGTTAAGCGGGCTACCCAACGCGACCCCTGTGACACCCCCGCAACCCGGCCATAAAATAAGCGGGTGGGATTGGTATCGGGAGAAGAGGGGGGAATATCCCTCGGTTGCACGAGGGGACTGGATACCAACAGCGTTTTCCATTCATCCAGGACCGGAAACCGTTCCGTGCCATCCGCATTGAGCGGGGCAAACATGGCCAGATTGGCTACATACACCGGGCCATCGCTCTGTAGGCGGATCAGGGTTGTTCGGCCATTGGAGGAGGGCACAACTTTCCCCGTGGGGATGGGCAGGTTAATCAAGACATGACTGCCCTGAGGCTCTAGCTGGATGGCTGTCGGCCATGCCCCCCGCCGCCGTCCCCGCAAAATGTCGCTGCTCACCCGGCTACCGGGTCCGGCAAAGACGTTCCCTAGGCGATTGTCTAAATAGGGGGGGAGTTCGACAAATAGGGCATCGGGCCGGGTAAGATAGCTGGCGGCCTCCAGGATGCGCACCTCAACCGGCTTATCGCTGGCATTGTGCAGCAGCAGCCCCTGAAACAGGGTACGGGTTTCGCTAGGGGTCCTAGCGCGGGCAATGTGGTGGGAGAAAATATCGAACCGCCCCTCAAAGGGAAAATTGAGGTGAGCCGCTGGATTCGCCATGCCCGTTGGGGGAAAGGTGGACAGCAGAATCCCCTCGCTTTTGACAATTTCCGGGCTGTTGCTGTTAAAGACCGGTACTTCGTCTAGATCGCCCGGTAAGGGGCGAATCTCAATCGGACGGACGATCGCGACGGGTTGAGCGGGTTGGGTTGGAATCGTAATTTCGGGTTGGGGATGGGCATCCGGTGGACCGAGTTGGGGAGCCACAACGGGGGGTGCTAGGGTCCGCGAGATGGGCACAGCCTCCTGCGCCGTTACGGGCAGTGTCGTCTGGGCAAGCGTGAGGGTGAACAGAAGTGGAAGCATGGTTCAAGAACAGCTAGCAGGTGACGAGACTCTGTAGTCGGTGCAGAATGGTTAAAAAATCAGTCACAATCGGGTCTTGGTTATCCGGGTGCAATACAGGTATATGTACAAATATACAATGGCCTGTTGCACCAACGGGAATTTCAGGTCGCTTAGCGCGATCGGCGGCAGACTGGGTTTGACCTGAGGGCGTCGCATTGGCCTGCGGAGCCGGGATGGGATTCGTGCGTAGATAGTGCAAAACGGAATAGTAAAGGTGGTTACAGACAAAGCGACCTGCATCCTGGCTAAGCCGGGTCAGGCGTAGGTCAGTCAGGAGCGCGGTGCAATCGATCGTGGTGGTTAAGATGGTCTCTTCCCTGACGGCTTGGGTTTCTATACTCACGTGATCCCGATCTTCAGCCATGCCACAACAGACCACGATCGCCGGTCGTAGCCTTGCGATCGTGGCCAGTACTTGGGCCGGGGCTAGCTCAAAGTCTACGGGTACTTGACGGAGCAAATGGTGCGAGTTCTGGAGCCAGTGATTTTGCACCAGAATTTCGAGCAGATCGTCGGAGGAATTAGAGGTTTGCTCAGCTTTCCAGGTGGTGAAAGATGTTAACAGAATCGAGTGGGCCATTGGGTTGTCATGGGGAATATTTGGGTGGGCTATCTTTGACGATGTTTACCGCCTTTTTCCCATTCCCGGTGGTCGTGAAGACAACAAAAAGTTTATAGAAGGGGACTGGATTATTCGGTACGCTAGAAGTAACCAACCTGGTACTGTTGCAATGCCCTTCCCCCCTCTGCATGACGCCGCTTTGCGCCTGGGATTCGCTACCGCTGCCCTCGCCCTCCTGTCCACCCCCGCCATCGCCCAAGTGCCCGGTGAACGCTTGGGATTTCCTATCGTCCCCCAACATCAGGAGGATCGTCTGGTCTGTTTTATGAAGACCGAGCGGGGTGAACTTATCGACCTCGGGGTTTTTTGTATTTCCGATACCCCCGTGGCAGCAACCGCAGGGGAACCCGTCTTGGGAACAGGAGATGTGCAAACCACCCTCCGCTGGGCGACGATCGATGACCTTGACCTTGCTGTCACCGATCCCCAGGGCCAAACAGTGTCCTACATGAACCGCAGTGTTCCCTCCGGGGGGACCTTAGATGTGGATGCCAACGCTGGCTGTTCTGAACAACGCACCAACCCCGTCGAAAATGTTTTCTGGCCCCCTAATGGCGGTGTCCCAGGGAACTACGTTGCCCAAGTTAACCTCTTTAGCCGCTGTCGGCCCGAACGGGGCCCCATACCCTTCCGGTTAAGAATTTTAGTCAAAGGACAGGTGCAGGATCTGGAAGGGACCGTAGATGACGGTAACCAGACTGTGACTTTCCCCTTTTCGCTCTAGGGCATCGCCTCACTCTGACTGGGAAGCTTGGGAAGCGGCGGCTCGCGGCTCGCGCCGTTGACCGAGATACCACTGACCTGCCCAGGAACCAACCAGGAAGGCCAGGATAAACAGCACCGGGTTGGCAATCCCTAACACCCATGCCGTAATCCCTGGTCCTGGACAATAGCCCGCAATGCCCCAACCAATGCCAAAGATCGCAGCACCGATCACTAGGGGCCAATCAATATCATTCCTGGTCGGGACGTAGAAGCGATCAGCCAACCAGGGGTGGGGTAACGACAAAATAAACCGAAAGGTAATCACTGTCACCGCGACTGCCCCCAGTAGCACAAATAGTAATGTGGGGTCCCAAACCCCGGTGACATCCAGGAAGCCGAGGACGCGATCGCGATCGATCATTTGGGAAATCCCTAACCCTAGGCCAAATAGGACACCCGTTACTAGGACCACTAAGTTTGCTTTCATGTTGGTATTCATGGCATTCTCACCGCACCTGACTTGACCCCATCCTAATCAACTGCAGCGCTCAAAGCGTTAACAATAGGACATGACGGACAATAAAAACGGTGATCATGGCCGTCGTCAAAAAGGTCAGCACTGCCACCAGCGATCGCACCGACAACCGTCCCAGGCCACACACCCCGTGCCCACTTGTACACCCATTCCCCAAGCGGGTCCCCAAGCCTACGAGAATCCCCCCCCCGATCATTGCGCCAGGGGCAAAGGTTGAGTGGGGGGTTGGTTGCGGTGCCAGGACATACTCATACAGTGCGCCTCCGAGCACCATGCCCAGAAGAAATAACCATCGCCAACGTTCCGCCTTCGCGAAGGTCATCGCCCCATTAATCATGCCGCTAATACCGGCAATGCGACCGTTAAAGGCCAACAGAAGCGTCGCACTCACGCCAATCAGAATCCCTCCACTCAAGGCGGTTACCCAGTTAAATGCTACCATCCTTCACCTCACCGACTTGCCTCGTCTACAACTGCTCACAGATGCGTCTCTTGTCGGATAACCCGGTATATCGACCGGTGGACGCTCCCTGTTTTATCGATGTCTTTGCTATTTTCATGCCATCCCCTGGAAACACAGGCGAAACGTCAGATAATTCTTAGCAACAGTTGATGGTTGTTAACACTCACCCCTGCTATCCATGCTTAACCCCTTCGGATATCGTCTAGATTGGCACATTCCTGGCTGGTAATCCAGGTGAACCCCGCGATCGCCCTCGCCGTCTCCAGGATTTTTTTGTATTCTAGAACACATTATTGCCGGGGGTCAGGTCGTAATCTGGCTTTGATTCTGGCGTATCGTTCAGGTTAGCGATCGGCTGGCTGGTTTAGCAGACTGCAATAGCCATCGTGTGCTCCCCCCGGAGTATGGGATTGGTTAATTGCGTTGCCCCATGTAATCTGTGATGGCGTTCAGCCCTTATAGATCAGCCAATGGGTAGAGCAGCCAATTGGTGAGCCAAACCCACGATCGCTGACAGGATCAAAACAGTTCCTCTCATAGTTGGGGGTTAGGCCAGCCGACCAGAAACAGACATCTACAGGACCGCTGTCGGTGTCGCTGCATTAACCCAACGGCAACTGTTCAAAAGCTGATTTTAAGGATCACGGTGGTAGCATGGCAACGCGCTTCGATCGACGGAAATTTTTGGTATACGGCTCAGCGACGCTAGGCACGAGTCTACTGCTCAAAGCCTGTGGCGGGGGGACCGAACCCACCAGTAGCCCCAGCCCGGAAGCCGCCTCACCTGAGGCTTCCCCCGTGGCATCAGGCGGTGGTGACACGATTAAGGTGGGGATTTTACACTCCCTCAGCGGCACGATGGCGATTAGTGAGACCACCGTGGTTGAAGCGG
Organism: Trichothermofontia sp.; assembly: GCF_053493415.1. NCBI lineage: Bacteria > Bacillati > Cyanobacteriota > Cyanophyceae > Leptolyngbyales > Trichocoleusaceae > Trichothermofontia > Trichothermofontia sp. The sequence goes on from NZ_JBRCAD010000127.1 coordinate 9,798, forward strand.
AGAAACTCGCGATTAAGGAAATTAACGAGGCTGGCGGCGTTCTCGGCAAACAAATCGAGGCCGTGGTTGAAGATGGAGCCTCCGACTGGCCTACCTTCGCGGAAAAAGCCACCAAGTTGATTGACCAGGACAAGGTGGTGACGGTCTTCGGGTGCTGGACCTCGGCTAGCCGCAAGGCGGTGTTGCCGGTGTTTGAGTCCAAGAACCATATGCTCTGGTATCCGGTCCAGTATGAGGGCCAGGAATGCTCGAAGAATATCTTCTACACGGGGGCTGCCCCGAACCAACAGATCGAACCCGCTGTGCAGTGGTTGTTGGACAACAAGGGCAAGCAATTCTTCCTGGTGGGGTCCGACTACGTGTTCCCGCGCACGGCCAACACGATTATTAAGGAGCAACTCAAGGCCCTGGGTGGTGAAACCGTGGGTGAGGACTATCTCCCCTTGGGTAACACGGAAGTGACTCCGATTATCACCAAGATCAAGGCGGCCCTGCCCGATGGTGGGGTGATCTTCAACAGCCTGAACGGGGACAGCAACGTGGCCTTCTTCAAGCAACTGCAAGGGGCTGGTCTCACCCCCGACAAGTACCCGGTGATGTCGGTCAGTATTGCGGAAGAAGAAGTCCGCCAGATCGGTAAGGAGTTCCTGATTGGTCACTATGCGGCGTGGAACTACTTCCAAACCGTGGACACCCCAGAGAACAAGACGTGGGTAGAAGCCTTCCGTAAGGAATACGGGGCCGATCGCGTTACCAATGACCCGATGGAAGCCGCCTACATCATGGTGTACCTGTGGAAGCAGGCGGTGGAAAAGGCTGGAACGGCAGATGACCTTGAAGCTGTGCGGGCGGCGGCGATCGGTCAGGAGATGGCTGCTCCGGAAGGGCCGGTGAAGATGCAACCGAACCACCACATCTCGAAGACGGTGCGGATTGGTCAGGTACGGGATGACGGGCTGTTTGATATCGTCTGGGCTACGGATGGCCCTGTTGATCCCCTGCCCTGGAACCAGTTCGTGCCCGACACTAAGGGCTACGCTTGCGACTGGACCGATCCGGCTAAGGGTGAGAGGTTCAAAGTCGAAGCCTAGGGTTTCGCACGGCGGCGAGGTCACTGCTCTGCGGCCCGAATTGTGGGTGTCGTGAATGGGTGTCGTGGATGTAGGTTGGGTAGAACAGGGTGAGACCTAGTAGTTCTCGTGGGTTGTTGGGTCTCGTGAACTCGACACCAACCTACGCCCATCACCCATACCCAGTCTCCCGTTGGGATCACCATCCATCTTTCCTGGGAGAGTGGACTGGGGGACCATATTTCTAAAGTTTTTTCAACTGAATTTATTGACGATTTAATTGCTTCAACTAACCCGTTGCTCATGGGAAATAGGGAATAGGGAATAGAAGGTGGGCTAGCCGTTCTCAGAGACTCAATACAATACTTGGGCAATCACTTGATCTGGGTGACGCAGACTTATTAACTTGAACTTAATGTCGATCCTGTTCAATTATCTCAGAACGATCGAATTGGATAGGATGCCTCGTGAGTCATATTAATTTTTTGGACATGGCTTGGATTGAATTGGGGAGAGCCGATTCTTGGCTGACTCGCTTCCACCTGTTTTTGCTTATTTAAGCCAACGATAAATACGCTGACGATAGGTTTTGACTCTGGGTTGACTATTCATACTGGACGCTGGATCGAGGCAAGCACGTGCAACAGATATTACAGGGATTATTCGACGGCATTTTTAACGGGGTGAGTATTGGGTCGGTGTTATTGCTGGCGGCCTTGGGACTCGCGATCGTCTTTGGCCTCATGGGGGTGATTAACCTGGCCCACGGTGAGTTAATGATGCTGGGGGCCTATACTACCTTCGTGGTTCAGAATGTGGCGAAAGCCTGGTTACCGGCCTATGAACCCTCGGAACAAGCGGGGTTTGTGGGTAATAGCTTCAAATTTCTGATCAGTCAGGAAATGTATATTTTCTATGCCCTGATCGCGGCCTTTATTGTGACCGCACTTGTAGGGTTAGCGCTGGAACGGGGGGTGATTCGCTTTCTCTATGGACGACCCCTGGAAACGCTGCTGGCCACCTGGGGGGTGAGTCTGATCCTGCGTCAGTTTGTTCGCAGTGCCAATACGCTGCTGGCGATCGCGATCGTCCTCTTCTGTCTTCTTTTCTTGGGCGGCTGGTGGATCTTGGCCCGTCGCCTCGACTGGGAGCGCATTCGCGGTTGGGCACTGACGATTCTGTTTGTTCTGTCATTGGGGATTGTGACCACGGCGGGCATCCTCATGGCCCGGGCACCCAAGTTAACCCAACTCTGGTTTGGCACCCGCAATATTGATGTGACGGCTCCCGCCTGGTTACGGGGCGGCATCCCCGTGGGCACCCTGCAACTGCCCTATGCGCGGCTGTTCATTATGGCGCTGACTATCCTCTGTCTCCTGGGGATTTATGCCTTCCTACAACGGTCAACCTGGGGGCTGAAAATTCGCGCTGTCACCCAGAACCGCAGTATGAGCGCCTGTCTGGGGATTCCCACTGCCGTGGTGGATGCCCTCACCTTTGCCCTGGGGTCCGGTCTGGCGGGGATTGCCGGGTGTGCGGTGACGCTCTTGGGATCAGTCGGGCCAAATTTGGGCGCGAACTATATTGTTGATGCCTTCATGGTGGTGGTCGTGGGGGGGGTCGGCAAACTCATCGGTACAGTGGTGGCCTCGTTGATGATTGGCACGGTGACCTACCTGATTGGGTCGGGTACCATCGCCCTGATTTTGACCAACCTCCAGGTGGCCGCCCTACAACCGCTGGTGGATTTTTTCACCTTCTTTGCGACCACGAGCATGGCCAAGGTGATGGTGTTCGCCTTGATTATTGCCTTCTTGCAATTCCGTCCCGCTGGATTATTCCCGCAGAAGGGACGCATGGTGGATGCGTAGGTTCAGGGTGCTGAGGTTAATGCTGAGGGAGCAGATATGGCTGTAGTAGATTCGGCGATCGTGAACCCAGGCGGCAAACGCAACCCCAAGCGTGCCCTGTTGATCGAAGCCGCGATCGTGTTGGCGATCGCCCTGGTGCTGATCCTGATCCTCCCCCTGTTACTATCAGGCTTCCGGATCAAGTTGCTGGGTCGGTTCCTGTCGCTAGCGATCGTGGCCTTGGGGATTGATTTGATTTGGGGCTACACCGGCCTCCTGAGCCTGGGGCATGGCATTTTCTTTGCCCTAGGGGGGTATGCCTTTGCCATGTACCTGCAATTGCAGCTACCCGATGGACGCATCCCGGAATTTTTCAGCCTGTATGGGGTGCAGGACTTGCCCTGGTTCTGGGAGCCGTTTTATTCCTTCCCGTTTACGCTGCTGGCGATCGTCCTCATCCCAATGGGGGTGGCGGGATTGCTGGGATACCTGGTGTTTCGGAATCGTATCCGGGGGGTCTATTTCTCAATTCTGACCCAGGCGGCCTTAGTCGTCTTTTTCAACTTCTTCAACGGCCAGCAAAAGCTGATCAATGGCACCAACGGCCTCAAGACGGATACCTCAACCCTCTTTGGTTTCCAGGTGGGCACCCCCCAAGTGCAATTTGTCTTCTATGTACTGACGGTGGTCTTCCTGGTCTTGATGTATGCCCTTTGTCGTTGGCTGACCAGTGGTCGCTTTGGCCGTATGTTGGTTGCCATCCGGGATGACGAAAGCCGCGTGCGCTTCTCTGGCTATAACCCCACCAGTTTTAAGGTCCTGGTTTTTGCCGTGTCGGGCGCGATCGCGGGCATTTCCGGCGCACTCTACACGGTGCAATCGGGGATTGTCTCACCCCAATATATGGACATTGCCTTCTCGATCGAGATGGTGATCTGGGTCGCGGTGGGCGGTCGGGCAACGCTGGCGGGGGCGGTGCTGGGG
>NZ_JBRCAD010000128.1:0-13598 GCF_053493415.1 Trichothermofontia sp.
CCTTAGGATAGCCAAACGTCGAGGTTCGTAGTCGCGGTTTTAACCGCGATCCCCCTTTGAAAACATCCTCTTAGGCCCCTCTTCCTGGGGGAGTTATCGAATGCCAATTTTAGATTTGCTGATCTAGCTCAGGGAAATCGCCGGCTTTAGGCCCCTCTCCCCCAGGGAGAGGGGGTGGGGTGAGGGCCATCGGGAATGGCAGTCGTATCTAAACGATTGCGCACCCCCTCTCCCCCAGGGAGAGGGGGTGGGGTGAGGGCCATCGCATCCCAAATTCCTCATAATGGAAGACAGACCGGGACGATCGTGCCTGATCGCCATCTTTGCAATCATCACACCTTTGCAATTACAGTTGAGACCGCAATGGCCCTATTTGGACTTGGTAAAAAGCTGACCCTCCCTGCCCCTGTGGACGCGCTCCCCGGACGGCAGCAACCCATGCCCCTCACCGATCGCCACTTTGTTAATGGTCATCCCCTGCGGCCTCCCTACCCGGCGGGAATGGAACTGGCCCTGTTTGGCCTAGGGTGCTTCTGGGGGGCTGAACGTAAATTCTGGCAATTGGATGGTGTGTTTACGACTGCTGTCGGTTATGCTGCGGGCTTCACCCCCAATCCCACCTATCGCGAGGTCTGTAGTGGCATGACGGGCCACAATGAGGTGGTGCGAGTCGTTTATGACCCCAATCAGATCAGCTATGAAACCCTCCTCAAGGTTTTTTGGGAAAGCCATGACCCCACCCAGGGGATGCGCCAGGGGAATGATGTGGGCACCCAATATCGATCGGGAATTTATGTCTATTCCCCGGAACAGCGCCAATGCGCGGAAGCCTCCCGTGCCGCCTACCAGCAACTGTTGAGTCAGGCTGGGTTTGGCTCCATCACCACGGAAATTCTGGATGCGCCAGAGTTTTACTATGCAGAAGACTACCACCAACAATACTTGGCGAAAAATCCTAATGGTTACTGTGGACTGGGGGGGACTGGCATCAGTTGCCCCACGGGCGTGATGGCGCAGAGCACGCCCTGACGCGTCCAGTTCCCCGCAGACGCTGAGTCCGCTTGCGGCTGACCGCTCTTTGGCATCTCCTCCTTGGGGGGCCGGGGGGCGGTCTCGCCTGTTTGCGGGCCAATCGCCCCCGCCTCGATCGTGCTGGTGGCAATCGTCGGCTTAGCCCATCGTTCCACCCCCATCCCCGCCGCAGCCATAGCCCCGGGTCTGCGGGGGTGGGAGGCAACCCTCAGCTTTTCATAAATTTATTGAAAATTACTTTCAATAGTGTTGACTTTGCCTAAAGCCTGATATATGGTCAAAAATGATTCAAGCACTAGGTCTCAGCGGGTATTTTGAGAACCGTTAGGCCCATTTTTTGCACAAAAATTTTGTTTGGGCTGGGTTTTAGCCCAAGTAATTGCTAGTTTTTCTATATATTGGGAACGCAATGACGAAACTGACACGACGGATGTTTTTAGCTGGCGGGGCTGCTGTGACCGCCGTAACTCTTGGACAGTTGGGTAAAACTGCCCCCAGCCTTGCTCAAGGCAGTCGGGCCAACCGCCAGTTAAATCTCTACTCAGCCCGCCACTATGATACGGATGAGGCTATTTTTTCGAGTTTTACCCAAAAAACGGGGATTCGCGTCAATTTGGTGGAAGCGGAAGCCGACCAACTGATCGAGCGTATCCAAAGCGAAGGGGCCAACAGTCCGGCTGATGTTTTGCTGACGGTTGATGCAGGGCGGCTTTGGCGGGCACAGGAGGCGGGCCTGTTCCAACCCGTGCGATCGGCGATTTTGGACGCGGCGATCCCGGCGAGTTTACGGGAACCGACGGGCCTCTGGTTTGGGTTTTCCCGGCGGGCGCGGGTAATCATGTACAACCGCGAAAAAGTGAATCCGGCTCAACTTTCCACCTATGAGGATCTGGTCAATCCCCGTTGGCGCGGCAGAATTCTGGTGCGATCGTCGAGCAACATCTACAACCAGTCCTTGACCGGGGCGATGCTAGCCGTCCACGGTGCAACGAAAACTGAAGAATGGGCACGGGGCCTTGTGGCCAATTTTGCCCGCCCGCCGGAAGGTAATGATACGGCCCAAATTAAGGCAGCGGCGGCAGGCGTTGGGGATTTGGCGATCGCCAATACCTACTACCTGGTCCGCTTAGCAGCTTCAGATAATCCGGACGATCAGGCCGTTGCTAACAAAATGCGGATCTTCTTCCCCAATCAGCGCGATCGGGGCACCCACGTCAATATTAGCGGTGGGGGCATTGCCAAGCATTCCCCCAACCCAGAGGCTGCGCGGCAATTTCTCGAACATTTGGCCAGCCGTGAAGTGCAGGAACTCTTCGCTAAGGGGAACTTCGAGTATCCAGTGATTGCCGATGTGCCTTTGCATCCCCTCCTGGCCCGCTATGGCAACTTCAAGGCCGATACAGTCAACGCGAGTGTCTTCGGGAGGAACAACGCTGAAGCGCTGCAAATCATGGATCGAGCGGGTTGGAAATAGGCTCATACCAGCGCCGCTGACTGACAATCGGACTCCCTCAGCCCAACCCTTCTCTCGTTCTGGGAGAGGGGGTATTGGGCTGCGCTCCTGTTGCTAGAATTCCGCGTTACCATTAATGATTAAGTTCAGGAATGATTCAGTTCATGGTTTGATGACAGATTCAGATGCATGAGATTGTGATGTACCTGAATCAGGCTTGATGGTAATAACGTTGTGAGTTATTCAGTTTGAGGCCGGTGGTTGCGGTAATTGTCCGGCGATCGTCTTTATTTCTCGGCAACAAGCCCACTATACACACCAGGACGGCTCGGCATGGCTCCCACGGTTCTGATTACAGGTGCTTCCCAGGGTAGCGGCAAGGCCACCGCCCTGCGCTTTGCCCGCGAGGGCTATGATGTGGTTCTGGCGGCACGTCAAGCAGAACGTCTTGACGGTGTGGCCCAAGCGGTGGAGGCGTTGGGCCGCCGTGCGTTGGCTGTCCCTACCGATGTTAGTGATCCGGATCAGGTGCAGATCCTGGTTGGGCGGGCGCTGGATACCTATGTCCAAATTGATGTGTTGGTGAATAATGCCGGGATTTGCCTCTCCGGGCCGATCGACCAAACCTCGCTCAACGACTGGCAACGGATTATGGCAATTAATTTCTTTGGCTATGTGCATACGATCGCGGCCCTACTACCCCATTTTCTGGCACGGGGGGAGGGGACGATCGTCAATGTGGGGTCCTTTGGCGGCAAGATGCCCCTGCCCCACATGAGTGCCTACTGTGCGAGTAAGTATGCGGTGGTAGGGTTAACGGAAACCATGCGCCTGGAGTTAGCTCCCCGTGGCATTCAGGTGGCGATCGTTCATCCGGGGGTGGTCAACAGTAGCTTTATGGAGCGGGCGATTTTTGTTGGCAAGGATGAATCCCACATTGAAGCCCGCCAGCGACAAATGCGCGAAACCTTAAAATCCTCCTGGGTCAGCCAACCCGAAGAAATTGCGGATGCGATCTGGCGAGCCGTACGGGAGCGGCGATCGGAAATTATTGTTGGTCCGGCCCTATTAGCCACAGAAGCCTATCGTCTTTTCCCCGATCTGGTGAAGGGACTCATGAGTTGGGGCCAGTAGACTGGGGGCCAATAGACTGGGTTAGGCTTCGATCATCACCCCTGCAAATTTTTAACAGTGCCTAGTTGCTTTGCGTTTGTCGTGGTGACTTCAGTTGCCCAAACGGCTGGTTTATAGAAACAATTGCCTAAAGATGTCAGATTTTGTATCAAGCTACAACACTTCTGGTTCTGAACAAGATCATCGCCGTTACCCTAACCTCAATTCACAACTATCCCCTGTCCCCTATCCTCCTCGAATCACTCCCAATCCCCGCATTGCCTTCAAAATCGTCTCCACAGCCAATGCCACCTGAATAAAGACCAGCACCGAACTCAACACTTGTAGGGCCATGATTAACCCAGTAATCTTCAGGATGCTATCAATAAAAAACATGACCAAAAAATCCAAGATCAGCATGACGATCAGAGCCTTAGCGATCACGAGTGTCATGCCGGGATAGCGGGGAATCAACATCACAAAAATTAAAATAGCCGCAATGCCAACGGGGGGAATAACGATCGGGGTGGCCACTGGCGAAATGGCTAACTGCATCGCGGTGGGTTGGGTGGGGTTAGGGTTAGGCAGTTGTACACTTGGGAAGATACTTTTCAGGGCTGAAAGGAGGAGGACGATACCCCCCGCGATCGTTAACCCCTCTAGGGAAATCTCATACATCCTCAAGATCTTCTGTCCCAACAGTGCCACATATAGACAAATTCCGGCGGCGACTAAGATACTCTTCACCGCCACTTCCCGCTTGAACTGGGGCGACATTGATTGGGTCAGTTTGGCAAAGGCAGGAATAATTTTGATTGGGCCAAGAGTCAAAAAGAAAATGGTTAGAACGAAAGCTTCTCTTTCCATGTCGCTCCCGAGAAAAAGTTAACCACAATCGCATCCAATAAATGCAGAGATTGCTCAACACTTCGTGATCCTTAGTGTACTTCGTGTCTTAGTGGTTAAAAATTAGCTGGCAAGATTTTTAGATAATTTAATCACTTCATTTCCCCAACAGCTTAACCATGCCAATGCCACTAAAGTATAGCCCCAGAACAGCCCCCCCCAGCAAACTCTGGGTAACCGGATCAGTGGAGGGGGTAATCACAGCACCCAGGATCAACGCCCCTATTACCACCACACGCCAACGCAATAGCATTTGTTGCGACGAGACAATCCCCAATAGACCCAATAGGGCCTGGATAACCGGCACTTGAAACGCCAAGCCCGTTAGGAACAACAATTGCAAGACAAAATCAAAGTAGCGCTCAAAAGACCACAATTGGTCTACCACATCCGCACCATAGCTAATGAAGAATTTCAAAGCAGCAGGGATCAGCAGCCAGTAGGCGAAGACCAATCCGCCTAGGAATAGAACACTCGAACCCAGCACGATCGGACCTAAAAATCGCCGTTCCCGTCGTGTTAACCCTGGCAGCACAAACTGAATAATTTGGTACAGGATAAAGGGGCTACTCAGGAGCAATCCAGTCAGACCTGCCACCCGCACCGAGGTGAAGAAGAATTCCCCTGGTGACAGTTGTAGAAACTTAGCGCCCTGGGCTGGGGCTTGCAGCAATTGGACGATCGGCTTCACGGTGACGAAAGAACCCACCACAGCGATCGCGAGCACGAGCAATGAATAGAAAATCCGCATCCGCAGTTCTTCTAGATGCTCAAAGATCGTCATCTCGACATCATCGGGCAACTCATCCAGGGGATCAGCAGTGGGGGCAGGAGCCGGAGGTGTGGCGGTAGCCTGGTTCGTCTCTAGATCAGTGGGGGCGGTCATAGGCGGTGACTAAACGGTCGTTAACTATTGTATCGAGGGATTGAGATCTCCTTTACCAGTCCCACCTATCATCGGGGGCAGCGGGTTGTTTGAGGGGCTTTAGGGGAATTTCGAGGGGCGTTTCTTCAGAAACTGGCGGGTTCTGCGATCGGCTGGCCGGGACCGCCTCAGCACCATCGAGAACCTCTGACTCTGGGGTAAATTGTTCGGGAAATTCCAGACGGAGGGGTTCGATCACCCGTGCGATCGCGTCTTGGATAAAGGACTTCACGAACTCATCTTTACGGTTTAACTGAAACTGGCGCTGCACCACTTCGGTGATGCCCCCATCGCCCCAGTCCTGATCCTGGCGGAAGTATTCAATAAAGCTTTTGCCGGCAATGCGGGTTAAATAGGCGGCGGTGATCCCCTGGATCGCCCGTCCGATCAGGAATGTGCTGAGGTTGAGTTGCAGGGCCGTGGAGAGGAGTTCGATCGCGCCTTTGACAATGCCCAGACTGGTTAAGGTTTTCGCCAGGGAAAGGGCCAACTCCCGGCCCCGCTCCATATTGAGTTCGCAACCATAGACCTGGCCAATTTCCACCACCATTTGGGCATTGACCGCTGCCGTGGCGAGCAAGTCAATCACCGGCAATGGGGTAACCGACACGACCCCCGCCCCAATCCACTGGAACCGCTCCACAATCTTGTCCGCTTGGCGACGACGTTGCAAATCAATCAACCGGCGGGCTTCGTCCCCCAAGCGTTGTGACTGGAGCAAAATGTTATCGGCAATCAGATCTTCCCCCTCAGCCCGGAGAATTGCGGCTAGGCGACGCAGGAGGGGAGTTAACTCTGGCTCTGGTTGGAAGCGATCGCCGTTTGCCAAGCGCACGGCCTGGGGATTCGCCGCCACCGCCACCACATCCAGGGGATGGACGATATTCCGTACCCGCTCCCGCAATCGGGCCAGCAACACTTCCACGTCATCCTCGGTATACAAATCCGTTTTATTGAGGATCAGGAGCGATCGCTTCCCAATCGCTGCGAGGGTTTGCAAGGGTTGGTATTCCGACTGGCGCAGATCATTATCGACTACAAACAGGAGCAGATCAGCTTCAGTGGCCAGTTGACGGGCAATCTGTTCGCGATCGCTACCGGCTAGGCCCGCTTCCAAAATACCGGGGGCATCGGTGAGCAAGATCTGGCGGCCCACCCCCTTGAGGCTGAGGCGATAGGTTTCCCCCGTGGTGGTTGTTCCCATCGGCGCACTGACTTGGCCCACAATCCGGCCCATCAGGGCATTCACCAGGGACGTTTTGCCCGCTGACCCGGTGCCAAAGACCACCACCTGAATCTCGTCGCGGCTCAGGTTGGCTTCCAGGGAGCGCGATCGGGCCAACAAGCTCTGCCGGGAGACTTCATCCTGGATTTGGTGGACCTGCTGCCGCACGGCCTTTAGGGTTTCCTCGGCGGCTTCCTTTTTCACCGTGGGGACCTTGGGGCGTAGGCGTCGCTTCCGGGCCTGGGCGGGGGATTTTTGGAACTGCCAGAGGTAGTAGAGGAACGCCCCGACAAAAATGGCCAAAATCGCAATTAGGAGCAGAATCAGCAGATTACTCAGGAGCGGCGAAGTATAGGACACCTGCCAAAACAATTGCCGCAGGGATTCGATCAGCCAAATCATCATCCCCAGGATGAAGCTGAGACCAACCAGTAGGGTAAGGAGACGGGGCAGGCGCATGGCGATCGCAAAGCAGCAAAGGGAGCAACCCGCCTCCCATTGTAGTGTGCGGGTGGGGGGAGGAGCCGTGGGGGAATCAGGCTGGTTCTACCCAATTGGGATGCTGCCGAGCCGCTGCTAGGCGCTGCCCAGGGGGGCAACGGTTACCCATTGATGGCTGGAATCTGCCCCAGCCTGTCTCCAACGATCGCTCGCTAGCTCTTACAATGGCCAGATTGGTAATGAGCGATCGCAATGAAGTATTGGGACGAAACACTTGCCGTTGCCCGGCGCATTTTAACTGAGTTAGGCCGACGCAAGTGGAGTTTGATTTTTTGGGCCATATTCCCCCTCTCGGTGTTAATTCTGAATGGCTTGATCTTGGCCGAACGCTCGAAAACCGCCTTACCAGAATCCTTGAGCTTGGGCGAAGCCTTGGAATGGTCTGCTCCGGCCACATTAGTGGGAGCGGCCCTATTTTTTAGTTGTTTAGGGGGCAGTGTGGCCACCGTGGTCGCTGAGCGAGAACAACACACCCTCAAACGCTTGTTCCTCAGTCCCCTCAGTGGCGTCTCCTATTTTTTGGGGATTAGTTTAGCCCATAGCGCGATCGCCCTCGGACAAACACTCTTAGTTGGGGTGGCGGCATTTGCCTTAGGGGCACGTTTCCAAGGCTCCTATGGGTTGGCTATGTTGGTGATTGGGTTGAGCATTGTTGCCTATGTCGGTGTCGGCTTTATTTTGGGGACACAACTGGCCCGCCGGACAGAAGATGTGAATACGTTAGTCGCTGCTTTTGGTGTACCCCTACTTATTTTGGGCGGTGCCTTTATGCCAGTCTCTATCTTTCCTCAAGTATTGCTGGACCTAGCCCAATACAATCCGATTTATCACATGAATGAAGCGTTAACAAATATTGTCGCCGAAGGGAACACCTTCTCAGAAATTCGCGGACATTTCATCTTCTTAGCCAGTTTTGCGGCAGTGATGATTGGGATGGGCTGGTTATCATATAAACGCATGTTGCAAGTAGAGCGCCGACTCTAACAAGAACAACAGAGCATAGGCTCTAGTGCGTGTCAAACAGAGTAAATACAGGCTGAGAAGCATCGGTAGTGGGGTAATGCTGGAAATTTCTGAACTCAACAAAGTATACGGAAAACGCGTGGTACTGCAAGATTTGAATCTGGCCATTGAGGCTGGACAAATCTATGGCTTGTTGGGACCAAACGGAGCTGGTAAAACGACGACGATTAATGTGCTATGCAATTTGTTGAAGGCGGATCGAGGGACGGTTCGGATCAATGGAATACCGGTGTCAGAGAAGACCAAGTTTTTGATGGGCGTCGTTCCCCAGGAAACCCTGATTTATCGCTATTTATCCTGTGGGGAAAACTTGAGTTTTTTTGCCAGTCTATACGGGTTACAGGGGCAGGCCCGGCGACGGCGGGTGCAAACCTGCTTAGCAATGGTGGGCTTGAGCGATCGCGCGGCTAGTATGGCGGCAACGCTCAGTGGGGGAATGCAGCGACGGCTCAGTTTAGCGATCGCCTTGATTCATCAACCTAAACTCTTGATTCTGGATGAACCGACCACGGGTTTGGATTTAGAAGCCCGCTTTGAAGTCTGGGCATTAATCCAGCAGTTAAAGCAAGAAGGCATCACGATCCTGTTAACCACCCATTTCTTGGATGAGGCGGAGAGACTGTGCGATCGCATTGGGATTCTCAAACATGGACATATTGTGGCCGAAGGGAGCTTGGCCGAGCTACGCGACCTGATTCCTGCCCAGGAGGTTATCCTCGTGCAAACACCCCAGGAAGCTGCTGCGATCGCCCGTGCCGACGCCCTCCACTATCCCCACCGACGCTATGGCCGGGACTTGGCCTTCTGGCTACCTAAACCCCTGGACTTAGCCGAAATTCTGGCTCAATTTGCCGGTATTCCCTTGGATGGTGTTTCCCGTCAACCAGTTCGCCTAGAGCATATTTATTTAGAAGTGATGCAACAGGGCTATCCTACAATTGCAGCCGCCGATCGGGAGGAATCTTGACAAAGGAATCTTGACAAAAACTATATACGAGCTTTACCCCATCTCTAAAAAGGGCTAACCATACTGGAGGAGTAACTTCAGACCTCCGACCGGGTGGTTCCCATGACTGACGCAACTACAGACCGTACCCAGCAAAGTAAACGCGATCGCCTACCTTCGCAACGCCAGTGTGTCACGGCTGGCGGAGACACGATCTTTTTTATCTATCCCAATGGCCACATTACCCCAGACGCGATCGCCCAAACAGGTGAACCAAGCCTAGGCGAAGATAAAGCACTCATGGACGATTGACGCTTAAGGAAGATTTCATAAACCCTGATGAGAAGGGCACTTGCGGGGTAGTATTTGGGCAATCCTGGTGCCGCTAATCCCAACCCATCAAACGACTGTAGTCATCCCAAAAAAACAAAGAATTGTTTTGAGTTTGTAGTGACGACTAAAGTCGTCAAAACCCCAATCTCTAGATGTTGAAGAAGATGCTTAGGCCATTCACATGTCAATATTGAATGAATTGTGCGGGCATGGATGGATATCTGAGATGGGCAAGGATCTATACGGGTAGACCGTGCGATCGCGGAATAGCAATCCTGTTATACAGAGGTTAGTGGGTGATACCGTGATCGCGATCGGAGTGGTACAGTATTCCTAGGTTATAACCATCTTCGACGGAATCCCTATAATCCCAATTAAACAGGTTATGAAATCGACTCTATTAACCCTGGCCCTAGCCCTACCATTCCTGGGCAGCTATGGCATGGCGGCAACGGCGATCGCGGCAGATTCTCCCCTGGCAGTGGCCCAGGCGACCACCGCATTGCAAGGGGAGTGGAAGCTAACGGGGTGGGGCGATCTGGACAATCCCACCCGCCCGCTGACGGATACGGAAATTACCGCCAAATTTATGGACGAGCGGCTGGCGGGTTCCACGGGTTGCAACAGCTACACCACGGCGTTTACCACGACAGGGAATAGCCTGGAACTGGGGCCAGTGGCCACAACCATGAAGGCTTGTGATGAGCCAATCTCCCGGCAAGAAAGCCAATTCCTGACCGCTTTGGGGGGGGGTCCAAACCTACGAGATTACGGCCCAAGGTGCCCTGCACCTAGCCTATGAAACCGAAGCTGGCAGTGGGGTTTTGATCTTCGCAGCGATGCCCGCAACCTCCCACAGCCCTTACCACGAGGCTATCCCGGCTCTGTGGTAAGACAGTTGAGCCGTCCCGGAAGGGGGGAACGATCGGGCGGGGGAACGGTCGTCAACCCCCTAACGTCCCGACAAGCAACCATCGCGGTACAGTTGAGTAAAGGTCAGTGAGGTTTCCTAGCGTGTGCCTACATTGCCAATGGCGCCGGTTCAGCCTATGGCTGCTGCCCATTATCCTAGGTGTGCCCCCCGTTGCCCTAGCGGACAGTCAGAGCACGGACAGTTGGCTCGATCGCGCCACCAATTGGAATCAACCGGGGGCGGCTATCCCCCGTGCTCCTCAGATTGAGGGAGGTGGCAATCTGGCCAATTGTCCCCTGGGTGAACGAGCGGCCACGCTGCCAGAGGATGCCCTCGTCACCGCTGCGGGCTGGACGCTGACGGGGGCTGCCCATCTACATGGGCCGACAACAGTCATTATGGGGATGGCCGATGCGGACGGGATGTGTCGGCCCCGCCAGTATCAGGTCTTTGTGTTTCAGCATGGCCAATTTGCGGGAACGCTGGCCCCCCAGCCAATGGATGCCCGCAGTGATGGCAGTCTGGTCAGCCGCGACCTCTACCGGCCTGATTTCCTGGCGGCCACCTTTGCCCGCTATACCCCTGCCGACGCCCTTTGTTGTCCGTCCGGGGAAAGTCACCTAAGTTACGAGCTTAAGATGCAGGATGGGCAACCCGTTGTTGTGCCCCAATGGCCTGCCCAGCGGGAAAGTACGCGTTAAGCCGTGACTAGCTGCGGTTGGCATGGGCTAGGGCCAAGGCGCGGTAATGGTGGGCGTGGGCAATCAAATCAGCCGCTTCCGCTGCACTCACGTCACGCACGGGCTTCGCAGGCATCCCCATAACCAGGGTGTAGGGTGGCACATCCTTCGTCACGACAGCCCCCGCGCCGACAATACTGCCCGTGCCAATCCGTACCCCATTGAGGACGATCGCGCCCATGCCGATCAAACACCCCGCTTCCAGGTGGGCGCTGTGGATCACCGCCCGATGGCCGACCGTTACATGCTCCCCCAGGATAGTCGGTTGGCCCGGGTCCCCATGCACAACGGCCCCATCCTGGATATTGGTGTTGGCCCCGATGTCAATCCGCTCCACATCGCCCCGCACCACGGCCCCATACCAGACACTCGCCCCTGGCCCCAGGGTGACCTGCCCCAAGACTGTCGCCGTCGTCGCCACAAAGGCGGCCTGGGAGCAATCCGGTAACTGGAGATCAACGGGCCAGGCCAGTGGGGGGGGATGATCCTGATTGGCTAACGGTGGCGCAGGGCGATCGGGCGTATCTGGGGTCACGGGGAAATCCTCCGTATATCGCTCTAGAGCTAGGGTTCCCTAGTTATAATAAGGCTGGCACTGATCTCGCGTCAGGTGGTGACGCCTGAAGCCTTTGCAATAATGAACCTAGCTCTCCAGCAATACCCAATTTTTGGCCCAGACATTCAGTGTCCCCATTGCCGTCAAACGATTCCGGCCCTCACCCTGACGGATACTTATCTGTGCCCACGACACGGGGCCTTTGAAGTCAACCCAGATACGGAGGAATTGGTGCATCTTCAGTCGGGGCGGCACTGGCGGCGCTGGAATAATGAATGGTATCGCCAGCATACCCACCCGGATGGCATTCGCTTTGAAATCCATGAGGCCCTCGATCGCCTCTATACCCAGGGTTATAAGGCAACCCGCGTGATCATTGCCCAACGCTATCGTGAGTTGATCAGCACTTACCTCGATCGCAGTACCCCTTGGCGCGGGCAGGGGGATGTGGTTAAGCCCCGGTTGTATGGCCTGCCCGTGGACTTTAGCCCCGATCCTGCTGAGGAACCGTGCTGGAATGTGATCAACTTTGATCTGGAGAAGGAACCGGGCGCCCCCACTCGCTATCCCTACTTCCGGTTTTTTGAGTCGTGAGGCTTTCCCCCGACCTATGCACCATGCCTCGATTCGGACCGCCAATATCCACCGGGCGATCGCCTTTTATGAGCAATTAGGGTTTACAGTCCAGGAGCGTTTTACGACGGGCTATACCCTGGCCTGTTGGATGGAGGGATTGGGCGGTCGCATCGAACTGATCCAGATTCCCCAACCGCGACCAGCACCGGATGCCTTTAACGATGAGCATTATACGGGCTACTATCACCTCTCCTTTGATTTGACCGAATGCACGATCGATCTGCCCACCTGGCTGACTGCCCTTCAGACCCGTTTCGAGCAGGCCGCTGCCCACCAACCCGATCAGATTGTCCCCTTGACGGTCCTGCTGTCCCCCCAACAGCAAATGATTGGGAATCAGGTGTACGAGGTCTTGTTCCTTGCCGATGCTGATGGGTTGCCGCTGGAATTTATCCGATGCTTGTCGCCCTCTCCCCAATCCCGCTTGACAGACCACTAGGGTTTGACCTGGCCATTGGGCATCAAAGTCTCTTTCAGTGTGGCTTCATCCAATTGGGCCGCTTCCAGCTTGGCATTGAGGAGATCGGCAGCCGTCAGGTCAGTATTGTTCAGGGTTGCCCCCGTCAGGTCCGCTTCCCGGAGGCTGGCCCGACTCAGGTTCGCCCCCGTGAGATCCGCTTGCCCTAAGTTGGCCCCAATTAATCCAGCCTCGCTGAGATTCGTACCCTGGAGGTTCGCTGCGGTAAGGTTCACATTGTCCATTAATGCTGTGCTGAGGTTGGCATTACTCAAATTGGCCTGACTTAAGTTGGCATCATTGAGGTCGGCCCCCGCCAGATCCGCCCCCGCCAGATCCGCCCCTTGTAGATCACACTTGGGGCAGCGTTTGGTTGCCAGGAGGGTCTGGGTGGCATTGGTCCCCGTGGGCGAGGCTCCGGTTTCGGAACGGGGCGGGGTTTGACAAGCCCCTAGTCCGAAAACCAACAATAGGGTACTGAGGATGGACAGGCGCGATCGTGACAGTAGCATGGCAGTAGCGTTGGATAGCAGTAGCGACACACCCCGGTGCTGAACCGGCGACCTTGACCAGGGCGATCGGATTCATCATCATACTATGGGATACGGTGGCCACTCCCAATGGCGGGATCGGGGATAATCCGTAACATCGCAAAGTCATCAGTGGGGTAGGGCATCCTGTCTGCCCCTGCGATAGCCGAGACGGTTATCCCATTCGTTGATGGCGATGCCGCAAAACCATACTCTACGGTTCGATCCATCCCAGGAGGGCCTCTGTCTACATCTTTTCCCACCCAACTGACCACGGAAGTCCTCGTCGTCGGGGGCGGGACGGGGGGC
>NZ_JBRCAD010000129.1:0-6818 GCF_053493415.1 Trichothermofontia sp.
GCCCCCCCAGACAGTCAAGCCGGTCCATCGGTGTTAATTCGGGATATTCAGGTCCTGGGGAGTACGGTGTTCAGCGACGATCGCCTGAATGCCATCACCCAGCCCTACGAGGGACAACAACTGACCCTCGAAGATTTGCAAAAAGTGGCGGACGCCATTACCCAGCTTTATCTCAACGACGGCTACATCACCTCACGGGCCATTTTGGTGGATCAGGAGATCCGGGAGGGGGTTGTGCGGATTCAGGTTATTGAGGGCAGCCTAGAGGAAATCCAGGTTGAGGGTACCCAACGCCTGAATCCGGGCTATGTCCGTCGTCGGATTCGCCTGGGGGCAGGGGTCCCTCTTAACCCCAGTAAACTGGAAGACCAACTGCGCCTGCTGAAGCTTAATCCCCTGTTTGAGAATGTGGAAGCCAGCCTGCGTCCGGGTAGCGGCATTGGTCAAAGCATCCTGGTCGTGCGGGTGACAGAAGCCAAAGCCTTTGGTAGCCAACTGTCGATGGATAACTATTCCCCCCCCAGCGTTGGGGCCGAGGAGTTTGGAATCGGCCTGCAACATATCAACCTGACCGGGATGGGCGACGTACTAGCGGGTACCTTCGATCGGTCCTTTACGGGCGGCTCCAATACCTTTGACATCCTCTATCAGGTGCCCCTGAATGCTATGGAGGGGACCCTCCGTCTCCGCACGGTGATTAACCGTAACGAGATTACCCAGGAACCCTTTAATGTGTTCAACATTGAGGGGGAATCGGAACTCTATGAACTGAATTTCCGGCAACCCCTAGTCCGTACCCCCCGTGAGGAATTTGCCCTTGTCTTTGGATTTGATCACCAAGACGGTCGAACCTTCTTAGATGGAGATGGGTTTGGCTTTGGGGCAGGTCCCAGCAGTGATGGGATCACCCGTACCAGTGTGTTCCGCTTTGGCCAGGATTATATTAAGCGAGGGCCGGGGGGCGCCTGGGCCTTGCGATCGCAATTTAGCCTGGGGACGGGTTTGTTGGGTGCAACGGTCAATAGCCACCCGACACCGGATAGCCGTTTCCTGAGCTGGCTGGGACAAGCCCAACGGGTGCAGTTATTAGGGCAGGATCACCTACTCATCATGCAGGGGGATTTGCAACTGACCACCGATCCCCTCCTACCCTCTCAGCAGTTTATTATTGGCGGTGCCCAATCCCTGCGGGGCTATCGTCAGAACGTGCGGGCGGGGGATAATGGCTTCAAGTTTTCGATCGAAGATCGGATTACCCTTCAGCGCAATGCGACTGGCGCTTCCATTTTACAACTGGCCCCCTTCTTAGATTTGGGAACGGTTTGGAACCATAGCGACAACCCCAATCCCCTGCCCAGTCAGCGATTCCTGGCTGGCTTGGGTTTGGGGGTACTCTGGGAACCGCTACCACGCCTCAATCTGCGGTTAGACTATGGGCTACCCCTAGTGAACCTGGACGATCGGGGCAATAACCTTCAGGATGATGGCCTGTATTTCAGTGTGATCTACCGACCGTTTTAGTGAGGGGGCAGTGCTGAGGGCTGATTGCTGAGTTTGCCCATGCAAAATTCACAATGCTTTCTTCGTGTCTACTCTAGACGTAAGGCTGCGGGATTGTCCCGACCGGGCAGGTGCTCCAGAACCGTCGTCACCGCTTGCGAGGCGGCAATAATATCGCGTTCCTCTCCGCCCAGGTATAAGCGCCCAAAGCTACCGACTGCTTGCACACTCAGGATATTGATGAGGGCGGCTTTCTCGGCTTCATTCGCCGCCAATGCGGCATAGGCCGCCGGGGTCACTTCCATAATGTAGAGGGTTTGGCCGGAGAGCAACATCTGCCCACGTCGGACTCGGTTGATGAGTTGGGTATGGTGGGGATCAAGGTTGCGAATAATCTGGCTGGATACGATCTGGGGCTTGAGGCAATCCTGCTGGCGTACTCCGAGCGCATCAAGGATGGCCTTGCCTGCTGTCCGGGTTTCGCCCTGGCGGCTGGAGTGAATTTCCAGTAGCCCATAGAGCCGTTCGACCACCTGGACACCAGGTCGCACTGCCGTTGCCTTCACGGCCACATCGGTAATCCGATTGATCTCAATACCGGGTGAAATTTCAATCCACAGGGAGGCATCGCCGGGTAGGGGCAGAAAGCCCTGGGAAACCGTTCCTAAATAGGCGGCGTGCTGGCTCTGTAGGCTGTCAATATAGACATAACTCCGCAACTCAATTCCCAAGCTGGACCTCGCTATGCGTCAAAAATTAAGACCAGTCTATCGGGTATTGTGTGCGTTTCCCAGCAGTGGGTGGGATGAAGTCATACGAACTGGAAAGTCATAGGTGGGGAAGTGAGCCGTGCGCTCCACTGTTTTCCATCAGGCCAGGCAGGGGTTTTGGCCGATCCCACGGGGTTGCTAGTCTAGGCAGGCGGGGATGCCTACCCCACGGGTTGTTAGCATGGGGCTGCTAGCATGGGCAGGCGGGGACGCCTACCCCACGGGCTTTGCTGGTGGGGCGAAGAGGCTGGTGGGGCTTAAGCCTAGCCATTAATGGCGAAGGCTTAGGCTAGGGCCAGCACAACTTGTTGGGCGCATAGATAGAGCATCGCGAGTTCGCTTTCGTTGAGGATATGGGCTTGCTGCCATTGTAAGGAGAGGACAGCCCGATTCTGTCCGCGATGGATGACCGGTGTTAGCACATGGGCCTGAATGCCTGAGTTTTGATAGGGGGGCAGGGCGGCAAGATCGCTATCGGCGGCAACATCGAAGCACCCGGTGACCTGGCTAGTGCTAAGGGTCTCCTTAAACAGGGGGTCTTGCGGCAACCAATCAACGCTGGTCGCGATCCCATACAGCCCGTGGGCCTTAATGGTGGATTCTGTCTCCAGGAGGCAGAGGGCACAGCCATCGGCTTGAAAGCTTTTCCCAAAGGCACTGGCGATCGCTTGGAAGGTGGCATCTGCCTCCGTTATCCTGCGCGACACTTCAACGATCGTGGCCAAGAGGGCCGCTTGGGCTTCCGCCCGTTGCAGTTCATCTAGGCGTTGTTGCAGCACATCGTAGGTTTCCGTGGCCCGCTGGACGACTTCCTTGAGTTCGTTGGGGTCCCAGGGTTTGGTAATGTACTTATACACTTGACCGGAGTTAATGGCTTCGACCAGATCCTCCACATCGGTGAAGCCGGTCAGGATAATCCGCATGGTATTGGGAAACTGGGGCACCGTGCGGCTCAGAAATTCCGTCCCTTTCATTTGGGGCATTCGTTGATCTGAGATAATCACAGCCACTTCGCCTTCCTGGGCTAGGACTTCCAGTGCCTTACCGCCGCTATCGGCCCTAAAGACCTGAAAATCCCGCCGGAAGGTACGGTACAACAGGTCTAGGTTATCGGGTTCATCATCGACAACCAACATTTTCGGTTTTTGGACACGCTCCTGGTTCATGAGCTTGGGGCTGATACTATTGTGAACTGGATTTACTTTTTCCATGCTGTCATCTAGCCAACGACAATATTCCCGGTCAGCATGACCGATGTGCCAACCTGCGCACCTACGGTAACAAGTCTGCTAAACCATGCCAATCACTCCCATCCTAAATGGTCATTCCAGCGTTGTAGGCCCTTCCCCGGATGCTTTTGCCAGGGGAAGGAGCGCTATCCCGGATTAGGGGGAGGTGGTTCCGGCACCCCGAGATGGGGAACGACGTCCGCCCTTTGTTGCTGGTGGGAGGCTGGGCTTGGCGATCGGTAACGTAAAGTGAAACTGACTGCCCTGGTTGCGTCCGGCGGACTCGGCCCAGATTTTTCCCCCTAGGCGGGTCACAATTTGCCGACAGATGGCTAACCCCAACCCCGTGCCGCCAGTTGTGCGCCGCAGGGCACCTTCTTCCTGGTAGAAGCGCTCAAAGACGGTTTCCAGGCGATCGGGTTCAATCCCCCGCCCCGTATCGGCGATCGTCACTTCGAGCATCCGCTCCCCGTTAGTTTGAGCAATGATTTCAACCTGACCCTCCGGTTCCGTAAACTTGCAGGCATTATCCAGAAGCTTGGCCAGCACTTCCACCAGCCATTCCCCATCCGCTTCTACTAGGGGCAAGTTGGGGTTGACTTGGGTGGTGATTTGGGGCAGACGCTCTTGGCGATGGCGGGTGCGCACACCACTCACGACGAGATCGACACACTCCCCTAAGGGCAATGGCTCCGGATTCCACTCCACCCGGCCACTTTCCAATCGCGACAGGGTTAAAAAGTCCTGGACCAGTTCCCGTAGTCGCTCCGCATCGGCGAGGGCAGAGTGGAGCATCACTTGGCGTAATTCCGCTGGCATCTCCGGTTCGCTCGCCAGACTCTCCAGACAGACCTGGATGGTGGATAGGGGGGTGCGAAGTTCATGGCCCGTAATTGCGATCAGGTTACTGCGAGTGCGTTCCAAGGCTTCGAGTTGTTGATTTAGATCGTCTAAGTTGGCGTAGGCTTCCGCCTGGATCAGGGCAATCCCCACTTGGACGGCGATCGCCTCCACTAGGGCCAAATCGTCCTCACGCCAGTCCCGTCCCTGTTCAGCGCTGCCATGCAATTCGACCATGCCCAGGAGGCGACCGTGGTAGAGAACCGGCACCATTAGCCATGCCTCAATCTGCCATTGGGCCACCAGTTCTGCCAGGGGTAGGGTGAGGGGTCAGGTGGGGACTGTCGCTTGCCCCGTTTAGACTTGCCAGACGAGGCCGCTGCCGGGGGCGTTGGCGCGGTGTTGGCAATCCGGGGATCGGTGCGGGTGTTACTGATATAGAGACGTTCCCGCTGGCTGACAACGGTTTGAAACAGGGGGTTATTTTGCAAGGGCCAGTCATAGCCACACAGGGAGGGCACTGTGGCTCCTAAGAACTCGTATTGAATGGGGGCGCTGGCATCGGTTTCCCGACAGCGATAGAACAGACAACGGTTGACCTTGAGGACCTGCCCCAGTTCTTGCACGGCAATTTTCAGGATTTCCTCCGGGTTGAGGGATTGTCGGACGGCGGTGGAGATGGAGTTAACGAGCCGTTCTTTGCGCTCCTGGGCGGCGATCGAGCGATAGGCTTTCAGAAGTTTGTATTGGCCGGCCTGGAGATAGGTGACCAAGCGATCGGCAAAGGGACCGGGCTGGGCCACTTCAATCAGGTGGGGCAAGGAGGCCAGAATGTCCGATCGCGCCTGATCGATTTTCGCCTGTAACTCCGGGCGGTAGTGCAAAATCCGTGCAAACATTAACTCGGCGGCTTGGACACAGACGAGGCGATCGAAGGTCCAGATCCCCTCAAAGCGCCGGATTTGGTCCATTGTTGCCAATTCATCAAATCCAGCCGTTTGTTCACTGGGGGCAAAATGTTCGCGGCAGACCAGGCAACTGGCGTACTGTTGGCCAATCACAATCAAGTGCCATTCATCCCGCAGGCCATCCTCCGGGTCAAACGCGATCCGTTCGTAGTAGTCGGAGCCATGCGCGAACTCGGTTTCCGGTGCTGCCAACACATAAACCTGATCCGTGCGATCGGCGATCCGGCGGTAGCGGTGGGCCTCCTGGCGATAGAAGCGTTCCTGCTGAAAGCTGGCAATGACCAAGGGGGGCACTGATCCGGCCAGGACTTGATCTTCAATGGCATGGGATAGGGCAATCAGCGACGATTTAAAGTAAATCTGGGTACGCAGATGGGGTAGCACTCGCACCAGATCTTCCAGGATGGAAGCGGAGATACTCATCAGGCAAGCACGATCAAAGGGGAGTGAGGGCTAGGCGGGGATGCAATGCCAACGAAAGTCCAACCAAAATGTTAATAAGCCGCAATCGGGCGGGGAAACGCAACGGTTTTGGAGATGAACAAAGTTTAATCTTTATTCTAAGGCGTTCACGTGCCTCTCTGCGTGCCACCTGTTACCCGCTCTTGGACTACCCCTGGACCATTGCTGTTGATGCAAGCACTTATTGATCGGATTCACCAAGAACTGTTGCCCCACCTGCGGCTGGAAAGCCTCGACCCCCATGACCCGATCGTGGTGCACCAGATCCCACCGCCCTGGGAATTATTGGGGGCTGGCAACTATGCAGCGGTCTTTGCCCATCCTGATATCCCGGATTGGGTAGTGAAGGTCTATGCCCCCGATCGCCCTGGGTTTGCCGAGGAGGTGGAGGTTTACCAGCGGCTAGGGGATCATCCGGCATTTTCAACCTGTCTATATGCCGGAGAAAATTTCCTGGTGTTGCGGCGGCTACAGGGGGTGACCCTCTATGACTGCGTGCGTTTGGGTATCCGAATTCCGCCACGGGTGATCCGGGATATTGACGCGGCCCTGGCTTATGCCCGCAGCCGGGGCCTGACCCCCCATGATGTGCATGGTCGCAATGTGATGATGCATGAGGGGCGAGGGTTGGTGGTCGATGTCTCAGATTTTCTCCACCCGGACGACTGTCGGGCATGGACTGATCTCAAACGGGCCTACTATTGGCTGTATTTGCCGATTATCGCCCCCCTGCGGCTACGCATTCCCAACTGGCTGCTGAACGGGGTGCGTAAGGGGTATCGCCTGTTCCGACAGGTGGGGAAGCGCTTCTCCCGGCGATCGCGAGCGGGCAACGGCTAGGCTACTCAACCACCACGGGTGTGCCCATTTCCACTTGGGCATAGAGGGCTTGGATATCCTGGTTGCGCATCCGCACACAGCCGTGGGAGACGGCTTGACCAATGAGGCTTTCGTTAGGGGTGCCGTGGAAGCCAATAAAATTCTTGCCATCGGTCCAGAAGCCGATCCAGCGGGGGCCAAGGGGATTATCGGGGCCGGGGGGAATCACG
>NZ_JBRCAD010000130.1:0-48774 GCF_053493415.1 Trichothermofontia sp.
CCCCCCCAGGAAGGCCCCCAATACCCGCCAAGGCCCCACCAAATCTACAAGGGATTGCAAACCGCAGGCCGTCGCCAAACTGGAGGTGGGGAGGAAATAGTAGCAGAGGCGACGGGCTAGCCAGCCCGGTTGGATCTCGCTGGGGTGTCGCCACCGGCCCTGCATAATGGCCAGGGGGGTCTCCCCGATCGTCACCACATCCCCAGGTTGGGCATAGGGTTCCACGTACCGCTGGACCACGGCCACCGGATCATCCAAATGGGTTAACAAATGGGTGTGAATCGGCAGGACCCGCAGCGTATCGACCGTCTGCCACTGGGGGGCTGCGGCTACGGCTGGCGGTGCGGCTAGGGGCAGCACCAAATGCCGGGATTTCGGAATACGGCCCTGGGGACCATAGGTGACGTAGTGGACCTGTACCCAGGCAGACTCTAGGGCACTGAGATCATCACCCCGAATCGTCACCGTCACCTTGAGGCGGGTGGTTTTACGGATTTTGACGATATAGGCAAACCAATAGCCATCGGCGCGGGCAGGAGCATCCGCATGGGCAGGGGTGACCGTGGTTTCGCAGGTAATGCCCGCCAAGTTGCTCTGCGACAGCAATTGGGTTTTGGCCCATAGTTCCGGCACCATAATTTCCAGGCGACGGGTGCGGTTAACCAGTTCCATTTCCCCCACCCAAACGCGATGGGTCGGTGTCGCGATCGTTTCCTGCCAGTGTCCCAGGGTCAGGTCCAGATCATTACCGGGACGACGACGGTACTGGATCTCGATCGCCAACAGTCCTAACCCGATCAGGACCAGCACCCCGATCCCTATGTCGATAACCACCATAACGGTTTACCCTAACCCCTTGTGAGTTTGCAGTTTGAAGGTTGCAGTTTCAATTCATTGGCTTTGCATGGTGGGGTAGCCCCCCAAAACCTGCATGAGGATAATAGCGCGAACTGCCAAACCTGAGATCTAGCGGAGCATCCTTCAGACGCTAGGGGGAACTGTAGTATCCTTGGCTAGAAGTTGCCCAGTGCCACCACGTTTAAATACCTAGCGTGGGCAACCCTGCTGACCGGAAAGGAAACGCGAGCTTGCCACTATGCCAGAGGACACCTTACAGGTTACGACTGCCCCAACGATCGCAGCTAATGCCGATCACGAAGCCCCCCCTGCCAACGGGGAAGCGGCACTTCCCTTGTCCCAGCCCCCCTCACCGCAGCCGCAATCCCAGGTCCCCCTCCGGCAACTAGGCATTAACCCAAACCATTGGTACGTGGTCGCCCAAAGTACAGAAGTGACGACGGCTCCGGTCAGTCGCTGCCTCTGGGAAATGCCGATCGTCTTATATCGCGATCACCAGGGCCAGATTCAAGCCCTGGAAGATCGGTGCCCCCATCGTCAAGTGAAATTGAGTCATGGGATCGTCATCGGGGATGCGATCGAATGCGCCTACCACGGTTGGCAATTCAACGGCGAAGGGGCTTGTGTCCACGTGCCCTATCTGGCCGAGAATCAGCAATTACCCACCTGTCGCCTTCGCCCCTTCCCGGTGCGGGAGCAGGATGGCTTCATCTGGGTCTTCCCAGGGGAAGTTGCCTTGGCGGATACCATCCCTCGGTTAGACATACCAGAATGGGAACATTTGAACTATATCGGTTCCGTCGCCGTGATTGATTGTCAGGCCCATTTTTCCTTCCTGATCGAAAACCTGATGGATATGTACCACGGCCATCTACATGAGAACTACCAAGCCTGGGCATCGGCGAAATTGGAGCGTATTGAAGCCGACGATCGTCAGGTCCATGCCCACTACCAGGCCCAAAGCTACTACCGCATCGATAAAATTTGGTCCGTCTCCCAGCTTTTCTTCCCCGCGTTGCGCCGCCTGCATCCCGACCCCCTTGATGTTCGTTATATCTATCCCCACTGGACCTCCACCCTGGGTCAGGATTTTAAGATCTACTGTCTCTTCTGCCCGGTTTCCGCCACCCAAACCCGGGCCTACTTGCTGCATTTCACTTCCCTGAATGCTTTCCCGCGCCTACACAAACTCCCGATCGCCGTGCGTCGTTTTTTCAAAAACCGCCTATCCGGGACGGCTAAGGGGCTACTGGAAGGGTTAATCCGCCAGGATGTCCTGATGATCGAAGAAGAACAACAGGCTGTGGAGCGGGGGGATAGCCCCCGCAATTATGAACTCAACCCCGCCCTGTTGCAGGTGCAGCGGTTGATCCAGCGACAGGCCAGTGGAGTCAAGCGTGAAGGGTAAAGGATGAAAATACGGCCTACTGCCCACAGCCCACTGCCTACTGTCCACTGCCTCGTTTGCGCTTCACACTTCTGAATCATGGGTGCTTCTTCAACTATTCCCGATATTTTTTGCGACTTGCCAACTTTGGTGACCCCACGTTTGTGTCTGCGGAAATTGACGATCGCGGATACGGACGACGTTTTTGCCTATGCTGCCGACCCCCTGGTGTCGCGCTACACCCTCTGGCAAACCCATCGATCGCGCGAGGATAGTGAACAGTTTATTGAGGCTGAATTGGCGAAATACACCAGCCTACAACCAGCAAGCTGGGCGATTGTGCATCAGGCGGTAGGTAAGGTCATTGGCACCTGCGGCTTTGGGTTTTGGCATATTGCCCATGCCCGCATTGAAGTGGGCTATGCCCTGGGACGGGCCTACTGGGGCCAGGGGTTGATGCCAGAAGCGCTGCAAGCAGTGATTACGTTTTGCTTTAGTACCCTCCCCCTCAATCGGATTGAAGCCTTGTGTTTAGTGGAGAACCACGCCTCGGCCCGTGTAATGGAAAAGGTGGGTATGTACTACGAGGGGCTGCTGCGAGAAGCCCTCTGCCATCAGGGTCGCTATTGTGATCTGAAACTCTATGCGATTTTGCAATCTGACTGGAAGCAGGCACAGCAGCTCGACAGATAGGGACAGGGATGGCGATATAAATTGCTATACAATAGGTCGCGACCTGCCCGTAGCTCCCCCCGCTTCCATGATTACGATCGCCCTGCCCAAAGGTGCCCTGCTGAAGGATAGTATTCGCCTTCTCAAACGTATTGGCCTCGATTTCAGTGAATTTCTGGCAGAATCTAACCGCCAATTGCAACTGCTTGATCCAACCCAAACGGCCAAGGGGTTGCTGGTTCGTGCCCAAGACGTGCCGGTTTATGTGGAATATGGTCAGGCCCAGTTAGGGATTGTCGGCTATGATGTGCTGCGGGAAAAAAGCCCCAACGTGGCCCATCTCATCGATTTGGGTTTCGGCACCTGCCGGATGTCGGTGGCCGTCAAGGCCACCAGCCCCTATCGCTCGGCCCTAGAGCTACCGGATAACTGCCGCGTTGCCTCCAAATATGCCCGGTGTGCCAATGAATATTTCCAGTCCCTCGATTTGGCCGTGGAAATTATTCCCCTCTATGGCTCGGTGGAGTTGGGACCGATTACGGGGATGTCGGAGGCGATTGTGGATCTGGTTTCAACTGGACGCACACTCCAGGAAAATGGCTTGACGGAGATTGAGGTGTTGTTCAGTAGCACGGCCCGTCTGATTGCCCATCCCCTCAGCTATCGACTCAATGTCTATGACCTGCAGACCCAGATTGCGGCCCTGAGGCAGGCGATCGCCCCACCCGTCCCCTCAGCTTGATGGCACCCGCTATCGCTTTGCTGCCGCCCTGCTTCCCCCGCTGGGAGGGCGATGTCAGGCGGGTCTCCTGGAAGCCTAACAAAATCTGGATAAATCCACGCCTTCCCGCGATCGCCTGCTAACGTGGGGGACGTATTCCCCAATACGCGGCGCTTCTATGTTAGAGACCCTTGACCTGAACTTGACCCTGGATAAGGCAAGCTACCGCCAACAGATTGAAACCCTCATGCACCAGTTGCATAACTTGCAAAATGCCTGTCGGGATCAAAAACTCCCGATCGTGGTGGTTTTGGAAGGTTGGGCAGCAGCAGGGAAGGGGGCACTGGTACGCAAGATGGTCCAATATATGGACCCCAGAAGCTTTACGGTCCACCCCATCTGGCCACCCACGGAACAGGAACGCTACTATCCTTTTCTCTGGCGGTTTTGGCAACGGTTACCGGCACGGGGCAATTTGGGGGTGTTTTACCATAGCTGGTATACCCACGTTCTGGAGGATCGTCTCTTTGGGCGGGTTGCAGAGAATCGGGTTCCGAACCTGTTCCGGGACATTAGTGCCTTTGAGCGGCAGTTGTTTGATGATGGGGTAGCGATCGTCAAGTATTGGATTCACCTGAGCCGCCAAGAACTCAAAAACCGCCTCAAGGACTATGCGGAACACCCCCTCGAATCCTGGCGGGTGCGGCCCGAAGATTGGCAACAGCAGAAGAACTACGATCGCTACTGTGCCCTGGCGGAGGATATGCTCCTCAGCACCAGTAGCGGACAAGCGCCCTGGACCTTGATTGAAGGGGATTGTGAACGTTGGGCGCGGGTCAAGGTGTTGAGCCAGATGGCGGCCACCCTCACCGAAGCCCTCGATCGTCGCAAAATTCAACCGCCCCCGGTAATCTATCCCCCCCAGGCGAAGCTCGAACCGACGGAACCCGATCTGCTGGCCCAGGTCGATCTCACCAAATCCTTGAGTGCCGATGCCTATAAAAAGAAATTGCGGGAGGAACAGGTACGCCTGCGACAGCTTCAGATCAGCATTTTTAAGGAAAATGTCCCGGTCCTGATCTTGTTTGAGGGATGGGATGCAGCAGGTAAAGGGGGAGCCATTAAGCGGCTCACGGATATCCTCGACCCTCGCAGTTATTTCGTTTATCCCTTTGCAGCCCCCACCCACGAGGAGAAGGATCACCACTACCTCTGGCGTTTCTGGCGACGCCTGCCCACAGTGGGCCAGATTGGTATTTTCGATCGCAGTTGGTATGGGCGCGTCCTCGTGGAACGGATTGAACACTTTGCCACGGATGAGGAATGGCGGCGGGCCTACCGCGAGATCAATGAATTTGAATCCCAACTGACGGGGGCGGGGTATGTGTTGGTCAAATTCTGGTTGCATATCAGCCCAGAGGAACAACTTCGGCGGTTTGAAGAACGCCAGAATGATCCTTTCAAAACCTATAAACTCACCGATGAGGATTGGCGAAATCGGGAACGGTGGCCCCTATACGAAGTCGCCGTCAACCAAATGCTCCAACGCACCAGCACCTCCACGGCCCCCTGGACCCTGGTGGCGGCCAATGATAAGTACTACGCACGGGTGAAGATTCTGGATACGGTCTCGGATGCGATCGAACAGGAGCTAAAACGCCGCAAAAAAGCCGCGTAGGACTGACGGAAATTAAGTAGCTATTGTCTCCAGGTTAGGACAAGGGGCGTCAGCCCCTTGTTGATCACAGCCTTTGCAATGTCCTAATGAGCCTGACTATCGCTATCAGTAGCCAGATGAGGGCGTGGAACATTAGACCGATGAGCGTCTAGATCCATTCTCCGTGGGGGCAAATCGTCCAACCATCCAAGCTTGGGTTAACCTGGCGGCTGAGAACCGGCAAGACAGGTCGAGCGTCTACAAAGGTCCGCGAGATCCAACCGCAAGTCCGGGGATTGCAGACGGAGAGCAACGGATACTGGATATTCTCCTGAACGATCGCCGTCCCGACACCCCCAACCACTACCTCCCGCATGTCCCTTCAGCCCTTCACCTCGACAGTCTCCCTCCAGTCCTGGAAATCGTAGAAAAGGCCCGCGTGGCGGCGACGACTGGGATAGTGCCGAGAACAACTAGCCCCTCCCATGACTGGGAGGGGTCCTGAGAGATTCTAAGCCAACAACACCCTGCGTGGTCCTAGCATCCCCTCTGCGCCATTGGGCCAACCCCTTCCCCAACAACGGAGTCGTGTTTTAGCCTTCAGCCTGACCACTCAGCGGGTTGCCTGCGTCAGGCAAGCGCGAGTTGACGCTACCAACCGTTACGATCGCGCGATCGGGTGTTTTTCCACCCCTAAATGCACCTCTTGGCTGGGCCGACTGGCACGACCATTGTCGTTGCTCTGACGGGGCTGGATCACGCCATACCCCCCATGATTCCGCTCGTAAATCACATTAATTTCATTGGTTTCAGCATTGCGGAACATATAGAAATCATGATCGACCAATTCCAACTGTTCCAGGGCCTCTTGGACCGTCATGGGTGGCATGGCAAAATACTTGGTCCGCACCACTTCCTCCGGCAGGCTAGGGGCTTTCCCCGCCAAGAGATCGGCAGCAACGGGCTGCTCAGTCACAGTCGTTCCGGTCTTGGGTTGGGCTTGGACCTTGCGATCGTGCCGTTTCTCTTTATACTTGCGCAACTGCCGCGCAATCTTGTCAGCAACCAGATCAATGCTGGCATACAAATTTTCGCTGCTTTCTTCAGCGCGGATCACCGTACCATTGGCATACACCGTAACTTCTGCGGTCTGCTTGGGGTTTATCCGAGGGTTCCGCGCCACTGACAGGTGAACATCAATCTCGGTAATCAATGCCTGAAAATGGCTGACGGCTTTCTCAATCTTTTGAAGCACGTACTCATGAATCGCTTCAGTAATCTCAATATTTTTGCCCTGGATAACAAGCTTCATAAAAGCTTCCTCCCCTCATAATTGGGTTGTTCCTTTACTGTAGCAGACCGTGTTTTAGCTTACATCATCACTTTAAGATCCTTTGCATCTCCCCATAATTCGCAGGGACAACCAACGGCTCCCTATAGGGTATTTCTGTTGACTTGCTAAAATTTTTAAGCATTTTGTTATATACATTTTTTAATAAAGTTTTGCAGGTATTGATTTTTTTGGTTTCCAAAGATACGCGATTACATGTTTAATAGCCGTATTGACACGGGTGCAAACACCCCCCATCTGGACAGATATCCGGGTTACCTCTGCCTACCGGGAGCGCTCGACTATACCGAAGCCCTGGTTTGGCAACAAAAATTAATGACTGCCCGCCGCGATCGCCCCGACCTCGTGGATGTGTTGCTACTGCTTGAACATCCCCCTGTCTACACCTTAGGGCAAGGCGCCAGCGAACAGTATCTTAAGGTAGCCCCAAACGCTAGCCCCTTCCCCATCCACCGCACTGAGCGGGGGGGCGAAGTCACTTACCACGGTCCAGGACAACTGGTGGGGTATCCGATCCTCAACCTCCGCCGCTATCGGCTGGATTTGCACTGGTATTTACGGCAACTGGAGGAAGTTATTATCCAAACCCTGGCCACCTATGGCTTAAGGGCCGATCGGCTGGCTGGACTAACGGGGGTCTGGCTGGAAGGCTATAAGCTTGCCGCGATCGGGATTAAGGTGAGCCGCTGGATTACAATGCACGGTTTTGCCCTCAACGTCTGCCCCGACCTGAGCCACTTTGGCGCGATCGTGCCCTGTGGGATTGCCGATAAACCCGTAGGGAGTCTGGCCCAGTTCCTCCCAGGAATCACGATCGCCGATGTCCAACCCCGTCTGATTCAGACCTTTGGTAACGTCTTTGGCCTGAACTGGCAAGAAGTCACCCTCTCGGAGCTAGCGTCTAAGCTCACAAGGGGAGACGAATTTTGAAGGTCGCATTGTGTAGGGACGGGTTGCCCCCCAAAATCTGGGGAACCCGTCACCCCCATCAACCCGCCCATTTAGAATGTTGAAGCTTGAAGCTTGACTTGCCCTCGCCTCCAGCGATCAGGCGGGCAGGCACCCTGCCTGCCCTGTGGATTCCCAACCACTGGCTAAGATAGGCGCGATCGCACCCATCTAACCTGCGTTTAACTAGCTAGGTACTCCCGCACCATTGCCCGACGACGGCGCAGGTGATCAAGGCCCTGGCGTTCCAGTTGGCGTACCCGCTCCCGGCTCAGGCGCATCCGCTCTCCCACCTTCGCTAGGGACAGGCTATAGCCATCCTCCAAACCAAACCGCAGGCTCAAGACTTCCCGTTGCTGCGGGGTGAGTTCATCCATAAGATCCCGCAAATCCTGGCGTAGGGCTTCTTGGGTGGTGAATTCTTCGGGTGAGATATTCTCGTCCTCCAGCAATTCCTGAAGTTCCGTGTCCTGGTTATCCCCCACGCGGACATCCAGGGAAACGGGCTGACGGGATAGGGTGAGGTATTCGCGCACCTGCTCCGGCTCTAGCTCCAGTGCTCTAGCAATATCGGCTGCCGTAGCGCTGCGCCCCAGAGTTTGGGCCAGTTCCCGCTGTACCCGCTTAATTTGGTTGAGCTTCTCCGTGATATGAATTGGGAGGCGCACTGTGCGGGCCTGCTGGGCGATCGCCCGGGTGATGGCTTGGCGAATCCACCAATAGGCATAGGTCGAGAACTTATAGCCCCGCATGGGATCAAACTTCTCCACCCCGCGTTCCAGGCCCAAGCTGCCCTCCTGGATCAAATCGAGGAACTCCAGATTGCGACGTTGGTATTTTTTCGCGATCGACACAACCAGGCGAAGATTGGCCTCAATCATCTTTTGCTTGGCCCGTTGCCCTTGGCGGAGTTGGCGTTGCAGTTCCGTCTCGTCCAGCTTCACCGCCTCCGCCCATTCCGCATGGCTAGGTTCCCGGTCCAGTCGTTTTGCCAGCTTTTCCTTCGCCGTCAGGAGGGCCATCATCTGTTGGACCTGCTTGCCATAGTCGATCTCCTGCTCCGGCGTCAGCAGCGGAACCCGACCGATTTCATGCAGGTACGTCCGGACCATATCGGTTTTGAGTGCAGAGTCCTTTGTTTTCATGGTGATACCTAACGAACGAACTTTAGCGATCCAAAGCAGACAGAACTGATGGCCAAGGAATAGGATCAGCCTATGCCTGTATCCATTTAGACCCAAGCCCAACCCCTAACGCAGCATTGAGTCCTTCAAAGCGCAATGGGGGTGCTCAGCAGCATGGGGAACTCAGTACACTCCAAGACTCAAACTCGTGACCTAATAACACCTTACCTAGAAGTCGGTATGACTTCAGTTTTTCTCGTTGACCATAGTTTAGACGGTGACTGGGGCAAAAAAGTTCACCCAATCGGGTGAATTTCTGCTGGTTGGTTTGGGTGAGTTGGGCGATACCAACGCCGCCTACCAACGCGTTAACCCTAGCGCCATTGTTATCCCTCACTTTACCAAGTGCCCCTGGGTTGATCCTCCCCCTAACGGTATAGTTTGGTACGTGTGGTGATTGCGCCTCGGCAGCAATGGGTGGATTAATCGGGATGGAGCCACGAGGCGTGTCAACGCCACACCTGGGCAATTCCGCATCAGGTGCGGGTTGTCTCAGACGTTTTCTGAGAACCTTTATCATGCAACACCATCCCCCACTGAGTCGGGGGGGATAGCCGTACTTTGCCACGGTGGATTGCCGTTAATACCATCGTCAGGACAGGATTCTAGAGGGGATGCCAACAACTGTTCTCCTTTCCCAGCCCTTTCATCCGGCCCCACAAGATTTCACCGAGTATCTTATAATCACGTTGGGCTGTAATGTTAAACATTGTTGCGAAATCATTGCGAAATTGGCGTGAGCAAGGAATGTGGATCAGCGGCTCAAAAGTGTGCATGAGAGGTGCGCCCCTCGCCAGCGAAAACAACGCCTAAGGATTCGCACCCATCTAGCCCTGTGATCTTGCTTCCAATCACCATCAGCAAATACCCCATACCCCCTAGGACACCCGGTAAAGAGAGGTCAGCGTGCTTGAAGGCATGAACCAGGCAAATGAGCATTTAGAACCCGTTGATCCGATCGCTGCGCCCCCAGGCACAACGACGGATGTCTTATCCGAGGGGACTGATGCGGCAACGCCGACCTCCCAACAGCCCCCGATGTCGGCTGCTACGCCCCCGGTCTCCGGTAAGGCTAATTTGGCCCGGTGGTTGTTCTGGAGTTTTGCGTTTGTCATTACTACCACGGCTTCTGCCACCCTGGGGGCCGTTCTCATGCTCATGACGCCCCTGCCGCCGATCGGTCTGGTCAACTCATCAACAGCCGGACGTCCGGCAAATCCCTGGCGTGGCGGCTTCCAGTATCGCTTGACTCGCCCTGTTCAGATCTTGGTGATGGGCATCGATCGGGTGCCGGATGTGCCGCCCGATTCGCCGGAAGTCTTTACGGGGCGAAGTGACACCCTGTTACTGCTGCGTTTTGATCCCAATGATTACTCGCTGAGTGTATTGTCTATCCCCCGCGATACCCAGGTCCAGATCCCGGGCGTGGGTCTGACCAAAATTAACCATGCAAATGCGTTGGGTGGACCGGCCCTCACGGCACGGGTGGTCAGCCGGGCGTTGGGCGATATTGCCATCGATCGCTACATTCGGGTGAGTACGGATGCCCTGCGGGAACTGGTCGATGTGTTAGGGGGGGTGGAGGTCTTTGTCCCCAAGGCCATGTCCTATACGGATAGGACCCAAAAGCTCGACATTAATCTCGATCAAGGCTGGCAAACCCTGAATGGCGATCAGGCGGAACAGTTTGCCCGATTTCGAGGCACAGCGTATGGCGATATTGGCCGCGTCCAGCGACAGCAGGTATTGCTATCAGCCCTGCGACAGCGCTTAATCAGTCCAACGGTCTTACCGAGGCTGCCAGAGATCGTCCGTTTAATGCAACGCTACCTGGACACCAACCTGAGTTTGGAGGAAACCCTGGCCCTAGTGAATTTCGGGCTAAAGCTGGATGGGGACAGTGTCAAGATGGTGATGTTGCCAGGGCGCTTCAGTGATCCGAGTGAATTTGCCGCTAGCTATTGGTTAGTCGATGCCGATCGCCGCGATCGGGTGTTGCAGAGCTACTTCAAGATCACCCCCAGCCGGGATCTTTGGCGCACAACCCCCACCCTGGCTGACGATCGCGAACACGCGACCGTCCTGCGGATTGCGGTCCAAAACGCATCAGGGCAACCGGGGGTGGGACATCGGGTGGCGGACTATCTCCAGGACAAGGGGTTTGATCATGTCTATGTCATTGAAGATTGGCCCGATACCCTCCGCCAGACAGAAATTATTGCCCAACAGGGGGACCTACAGGGGGCCGATCGCCTCCAGAAACTCCTGGGCCACGGACGGGTGGAGGCAGCGTCGATCGGGGATATTGAGTCCGATGTGACGATTCGGGTGGGGGCCGATTGGCCGGAAGCCCCCAAGACCCCCTTAGGGCCAGATGAATTGAGCCAGTGGCATTGATCCCAGGCGTGTCTGAGGGCGATAGAGGTTGAGTAACGATCCTTCCCCCTGCACGATTGCCACCCTCGATCAGGCCCTCGTCAATCGGCCCGATCGGCCCCCTGTGGTCCTGCTGGATGCCGTCGGTACCCTGTTTGGTGTCCGTGACAGCGTGGGAGCGGTGTACCGGGAGGTGGCTAGCCAGTTTGGCGTTGCGATCGATGCGCTGAGGCTCGATCATGCCTTTGTTCAAGCCTTTGCCGCCGCCCCTCCGATGGCCTTCCCAGGGGTTGAACGAGATACCCTCTACCAGCAGGAGTTCCAATGGTGGCAAACCCTGGCCATTGAGACCTTTGCCGCCGCAGGCTACCTGGAGCAGTTTCAGGACTTTGACGCCTTCTTCCAAGCGCTCTATGACCACTTTGCCACTGCCCAGCCCTGGTTTGTCTATCCCGAAGTACCGACGACCCTGGCCCAGTGGCGAGAGGCCGGGATTCAACTGGGCGTGCTGTCCAATTTTGATTCACGGCTCTTTGCGGTGCTAGAAACGCTGGGGCTAGCAGAATTTTTCACGACGGTGACCATTTCCACGGCTGCTGGTGCGGCCAAACCCGATCCCCAGGTGTTCGCGATCGCCCTCCAGAAGCATGACTGTCCCCCTGCCAAGGCCATTCATATTGGCGATAGCTACCGGGCTGACTACCAGGGTGCCCAGCAGGCAGGGCTACAGGCGTTTTGGCTCCGGCGACAAAATTATTGAGCCGCAGGCATAGCCGTTTATAAAAAAACCCGCCAAAATGGGCGGGTGTTGTTGTGAGAAGAGTGGCGGTTGAGCGCTCGTAGCGTTGACCGCCTTTTTTTATCCTCACCCAGACATACCCAAATTGGGTTATGTTCCGGAAATATAAAGTTTTGTAACCAGCTCTGGTTCTAAAGGTCTTGCCGCCAAAACAGTAGCGAAAATCACTAACCTCAGGTTAACGTTAAAAGCGAGAACCTTAAGTATGGCTTAACAATCCTGGCAACACCCCTGAAAACACTCATTCCCCACCCCACCCCTTCAGTGTGGCTGCTTGGCCTGTCGGACTGTCCTTCACTGGCTTTAGGAGAGACAATGGAAGCACGGTCCCAGGTTGTGTTTGCTGGTCCGCCGAGGGGGCCTAGCCAAAGCCGTCACCCCGCCCAGGTTGGCCGTACGTGACGCCGATCGGCGATGCGCTGTCTGCAACCGGTCCCACCACCCACTGCATCTTTGCCCAATTGTTGCTCTTAACGCCCTAACGCTAAATCTATGATGCCTCATCAGCCTGTTCGCGTCGCCTCTTCACCAGAGAATCTCCCCAATCTTGCCCCCCCTGTCCTGCCCGCATCTGTTCACGCAGGCTCTCCGCCAGAACCTTCCAGGGCATCATTGCCCCCGCATCACGCCGATAAACCGGAAGAAGCCTGCGGGGTGTTTGGGGTCTATGCCCCTGGGGAGGATGTGGCGACTCTGACCTATTTTGGCCTTTATGCCTTGCAGCACCGGGGTCAGGAATCGGCGGGTATTGCGACCTTTGATACGATCGGCGCCGCCTCAACCCGGATCTATGTCCACAAGGATATGGGCCTAGTCTCCCAGGTGTTTAGTGAAACGATCCTCAAAACCTTGCCGGGGCATTTGGCGGTGGGCCATACTCGCTACTCGACTACGGGATCGAGCCGGATTGCCAATGCGCAACCCGCGATCGTGGAGACCCGCCTCGGTACCCTCGCCCTTGCCCACAATGGCAATCTGGTCAATACCACTGAACTCCGGACACAACTGGAGCAACAGCAATGTGACCTGAAAACAACAACGGACTCAGAATTGATTGCCCTAGCGATCGCCCAGGAAGTCGATACCGGCAAGGATTGGCTGGAGGGGGCCATTAGCGCGTTTAACCAATGTCGGGGGGCTTTTAGCCTCGTGATCGGTACCCCAGCGGGGTTAATCGGCACCCGTGATCCCAACGGCATTCGTCCACTGGTGATTGGCACATTGAACCAGGGGGAATTGAACCTGGCTCCGGCCTATGTGCTGGCATCGGAAACCTGCGCCCTGGACATCATCGGGGCGGAATACCTACGGGATGTGGAACCGGGTGAAATGGTCTGGATCACCGAGGCGGGGTTAGCCTCATTCCATTGGGTAGCCCAACCCCAGCCCAAGCTCTGTATTTTTGAGATGATCTACTTTGCCCGTCCCGATAGCGTCATGCAGGGGGAGAGCCTCTATAGTTATCGGATGTTGCTAGGTCGCCAGTTGGCGCGGGAATCGGCTGTGGAGGCGGACATGGTGATTGCGGTGCCCGATTCTGGCGTGCCTGCGGCGATCGGCTTTTCCCAGGAATCCGGTATCCCCTATGCGGAGGGCCTCATCAAGAACCGCTACGTGGGCCGCACCTTTATCCAACCTACCCAATCGATGCGGGAAAAGGGCATTCGCATGAAACTTAACCCCCTACGGGATGTCCTCCAGGGGAAACGGGTGATTCTGGTAGATGATTCGATCGTGCGGGGGACCACCAGCCGCAAAATTGTGAAAGCGTTACGGGAAGCGGGCGCAACCGAAGTCCACATGCGCATTTCATCGCCGCCCGTCACCCATCCCTGTTTCTATGGCATTGACACCGATAACCAGGATCAACTGATTGCCGCCACGCGATCGGTGGCAGACATTGCGCAGCAAATTGAGGTAGACAGTCTGGCCTACCTATCCCAGGCAGGGATGCTGAAGGCAACCCAGGATAACCCGGAACATTTCTGTACCGCTTGCTTTAACGGCCAATATCCGGTTCCGGTGCCCGAACCCCTGCAGCGATCGAAGCTCATCCTGGAGAAAAAAACGCCCGCAATGACCGTATAGTTGCGTCAGATCCCCCATGTCCTTTGACAATCTTTGTAAACTCCTGGCCGAAAAATATCCAGACCGGATCGTGGCCTGGCTTCTCGGCGAGGCCCCCCAACGTGTGAGCGTCCTCAAAACCGAACTCAGCATCGAACCCCTCCGGGCTGACGCCGTAGTGTTCCTCCGCACCCCAAACCGGATTTTGCATCTGGAGTTCCAAACCCAGCTCCAGTCTGATCCGCCCCTGCCCCTGCGCATGTTGGACTATTGGGTGCGCCTGTACCGCCGCTATCGGCTGCCCGTTACCCAAGTGGTGGTTTTACTCCTGCCCCCGCCAACAGATACGGTGATTGAAACTTGCTTTGCCTGCGAGGGAACCGTCCATCCCTATCAGGTTCTTTGCCTTTGGGAGCAGGACCCCCAACCCCTGCTGGCTGATCCGGCCCTACTCCCCTTTGCTGTTTTGATCAATCAGCCTGATCCAGAGCAGTGGCTAAGCCAAATCGCCCAACGGGTGCGTCAGTTAGAATCAGAGCCAGAACGGCAGCAAGTTTCTACTTACGTGCAATTATTAGCTGGCTTAAAATTTGACAAGGGGCTAATCCGTCAAATTTTTCGGGAGGGGATTATGCGCGAATCGGTCATTTATCAAGAGATTTTCCAAGAGGGTGAACTCAAGGGTCGCCAGGAAGGTCGCCAGGAAGGTCGCCAGGAAGGTCGCCAGGAAGGTCGCCAGGAAGGTCGCCAGGAAGAGGCAGCCGCATTAATTCTACGGATCTTAACCCATCGCTTTGGTGAGGTTCCCACCCCAGTGCAGACATGGGTCCAACAGTTAACCGTCGAGCAACTGGAGACCTTGGTTGATGCGGCCTTAACGGCCCCCTCAATTGCGGCTTTAGGGGAACTCCCCGATTTTGTGCTGGAGGCGCGGCGCGAACGGAATGAATCGTAATCAGGTTTTGATCAACCGTTAGGCTTAGCTGGGCGATCGGGACAAGATCGGGCTTAAGCAGGGGGCCAACCGTGTGGCGACTAGGACCCAGGGACCGTCGGGACCCAGTTGCCAAGGCCCGCAGTCGTCCGATAAGCTGAACCTCAATCCTGACCCGCATCTGAACCCAAATACTTGTGACGCCAACTACGCCCAAACGTCTGTTAATTGCCGCTAGCGGTACCGGGGGGCATCTTTTCCCAGCTTTAGCGGTCGCTGAAGCACTCCCTGATTATGAGATCACCTGGTTAGGGGTGCCCGATCGCCTGGAGGTCACGCTCATCCCCCCCCACTATCCCCTGAAGACGGTGGCGATCGGGGGGATGCAGCAACGGTTGGGACTCTCAACCCTGGGCCTGCTGGGGCGCATGGCACTGGCTACGGTGCAGATTCGGCGTTGGTTAAAACAGGGACAGTACTGTGGCGTGTTTACAACCGGGGGCTATATTGCGGCCCCGGCGATTTTGGCGGCGCGATCGCTGGGATTACCCGTCGTTTTGCATGAGTCGAATGCGATTCCGGGGAAGGTGACGACCTGGCTGAGTCGCTGGTGTACGGTGACGGCGATCGGGTTTGCGCAGGCAGCGGCCCGGTTGCCCCAGGCGAACACCGTGACCGTGGGCACGCCCGTGCGATCGCAGTTTTTCCAAGCGACCCAGGCCCCGTTACCGTTGGCGGTGCCCGATGCTGCGCCCTTGCTCGTCGTTGTGGGGGGAAGTCAGGGGGCCATCGCCGTTAACCAATTGGTGCGCCAGTGTGCCCCAGCCTGGTTAGACGCGGGGATTTGGATCGTGCATCTGACAGGGGAACACGATCCCGATCGCATGGCATTACAGCATCCCCATTATCTGGCCTTGCCCTTTTCAGATCAGGTGGCAAGTTTATTAACGCGGGCGAACCTAGTGATTAGTCGGGCAGGGGCAGGTAGTTTAACCGAGTTAGCGATGACGGGAACACCGTCAATTCTCATTCCCTATCCCTATGCCGCTGAGGATCACCAAACCTATAACGCCCAAATTTTTGCCGATATGGGTGCAGCATTGTGGCTACCTCAAAGTCAATTAACCCCAGTTTTATTGCAGGAAAAGGTCCTCAGCTTGCTTCAGGATGAGGGAGCCTTGGCTCAGATGGCCGATCGGGCACGGGCAATCGCGGTTCCCGACAGTGCCCAACAGGTCGCGAATCTCATTAAACAGTTATCTTAAAATTAAAAAATGCCTTGAAAAACAGGGATTCTGATTGAGAATTACCTGGTATACCGTGGGGGATGTTAACATCTTGGCGTTCAACTCTTCCAGACTGATTCCTCATCATCTCAGCGTCATTAGATCCGCATTGAAAAGCCTCGTATCCCAATCCAGAAATAGCAACAATTACGAGAAGTGCAAAAACTGCCTTTGCCCATCCAGCCATTCCCTCCCTAATGAAGTACGGTCAAGCCTTGCGAACAAGGAGCTTAAGCCCCTTGTCTGTCCCTCACCAAGTATGGAAGTGCTGGATAGCAATCTCAGGTGATGTGTAAGCGTGGGGTGGGCATCTTGCCCGCACAGGCTAGAAGCTTTCGCCACCATCCTTCACAAACCCTTGAGGATTGCCATATCAGTAACGGTTGAAATGCGTTCACAATTGAAACCCCAAAGAAGGATCGTTTGCATATTGCTCAGAAATAAATGCTGTAGTATAGTCATCCGCTCAGATCAGGATATTGGCCGCCTTCTATGGCGAAGCAACAACCATCGCTTAATGGGCTTGGAACTCGATCACACTTTTTTTGAGCGTGATTTGATACTGGTTGAGGAAATCCTGCCCCAAAAGACCCATGTCCTCATCTGAGGCCACGATCGCGACCCGCAGATTCTTCATCACCCGCCCGTTGACCGTAATGGCTTGCACCTGCCCCATCGGCAACTCCACCAGTTCCCCACTTGCCACCCGGAAGGTTTCAGTTTCCTTAGGTTCAACCTGAAGTACCTCGGCCATTGCCTGGGTAATCGTGGTAATACTTGCCCCCGTGTCCACCAGCATCTCAAAGGACTGGCGGTGATTAAACAGGACATCAATCACCGGGCTTTGCCCCTGGCGACGTTTAATGGCCGCCCGAAAGCAGCGAGGCTGGGCCGTAGAGGCAGTGACCTGCCAGCCCAACAACAACCCACCCAATGCCAGCAATATTTCCAGGATTCCCAAGTCAACCTCCTTGATCAGGATGGGGCACTAGGCGAATTCACCACCCATCGGCGCACTGGGGTCAAACTTTTGGGCATGATCCCGCAGGAGGATACTGAGTTGTCCAGCAACCGCCTTGGTCCCGGTCACCTCCTTCAGCTTGGCGGGGCCGCCCGGTGCATCCGGTTTCTGGAGATTAGCCGTGATCGCCTCTTGCACTTGGGCCGTGATCAGGGTTTGCAATTCCTCCTGTGCCCGTTGACGTTGGTAGGCTGCGC
The DNA here is from genome assembly GCF_053493415.1 of Trichothermofontia sp. Lineage (NCBI taxonomy): Bacteria > Bacillati > Cyanobacteriota > Cyanophyceae > Leptolyngbyales > Trichocoleusaceae > Trichothermofontia > Trichothermofontia sp. Next base: position 17,459 of record NZ_JBRCAD010000130.1, read on the forward strand.
CCCCCTCCGTGGTGGCATACAGGGGAGGCAGACGATTGAGCGCATAGGCAGCAATATCCGCCAGATCGAGGGTCTGCTCCAGTAACGACTCCACCTCCGCAACCCGCGAGATCGCCTCCGCCAGGACTAATTCCTCCATAACGTTAATAAACTGCTTGCGGGGCACCGCAACGACTTCCCCAATAAGTAAAGCCCCCATTAGGCGATCGAGGGCCATATATTCTTCAATTGATAATTCAGCAGCGGTGTCGCAAATCCGCCCCACCTCAGCTTCCATTGTCGGTGTGAGATACCCATCCCGCAGGGCTTGTTCAACAATTTTTTCAATACTACTCATATCTTTTTTTTCAATACTACTCATATCTTCTCTTTGCCTCTGTGCTGCTGTAACGCCGCTGTTATGCCACTAGGGGGGCACCCCAGGTCAAGCCACAGACCTGTTCCTTCCCCAGTCTTACTGACGAAAGCCCATCTGCCAAGGGGTTGTCCATCCGACAGGGGTTACCTACTCCATTCCCTGATAGCGCCAGGGAACCGGATCAACGGCCTCTCCATGAACATACAACCCCCAGTGCAAATGGGGACCCGTAGCAACACCAGTTGATCCCACCGTACCAATGACTTGGCCTGCCTGCACCCTGTCGCCTTCACGGACATTAATGGTATGCAAGTGGATAAGAATACTACTGACCCCCTGACCGTGATCAATACCCACCGTATTGCCATGAATAACAAACCCTTGGGACTCTCGCCCCACTAAGGCCACCTGGCCAGCAGCGGGGGCCACCACGGGTGAACCGGTCCCAGCCCCATAGTCTACGCCTCGGTGGTAGTAATCCTGGGCAAATTCGCCATTGTAGTAACGTCGCACGCCGTAAACCGTGGTTACCTCAGCATTACTGGGCCGGAGGAAGGGACCCGACCAAAACTTTTGGGGACTGACAATCCGTTTGAAGGCATCCACCCGATCGAATTCGTAATCCGTCCCTGCCAGATTATCCTTACCGGGGGGGAGCCAGAGGCGCTGGGTGGGGAAGTCTCGTCCACCCAGGGCAACGCTCAGGGATTGGGACTGTCCCCCCACAACCACCTGCAAGGATAGGGTTCCCGGTCGCATTAACGGCGTGGTAGGTACTAGGGCACGGTAACGGTTGGGGCCAACGGCAAAGGCAGGATAGCGCTTATTCCCTAGTTGGACGGTAGGCGCTTCATTTACGGGACCATCGGGTTGAACGATGACCGCAAGGGTGTCGCCGAGGGTGGGATTACTGGGGGTAACCTGTACCTGCAATGCTTGGGCGGCAGAACTGAGGGTAAATAGGCCCACCGCCACGCCAGACAGGGGCAGGAGGGGTAGGGTGGGCAGAACTGTCCCTAGGGTCATCCCCAGGGACAGTAGGTAGGCTAGGCCCGATCGCCCGCGAAGATGGGGGGCAGGGGCCAAGTCTGGTTTCAAGGTTGGATTCATCGTTAGGGGCATTGCAGTGGCGAGTCCTGTGTCAAGCTTAGGAGAAGGGCTTCGGCTGGCTCAGCCCGAACGGATTAGGCCCGGTCACCCTGAGCCGGTCGAGGGGAGGGCGTTGTCGAAGGGGCTTAGCGCCGATCTACGACCCGACAACCCATTGTTTTCAGCATGATAGTCTACTCGCAGGACACAGGGGTTAGGCAACCAAGGTCGCCCTTAATTTTTATTGATTCCCAGCCTTTCGTCGCGTTCCACAGAGCCCCTTCAACCCGGCCACGCCTGAGCAAGACAGCCACCGCCCAGGTTCGCCTAAGTCTGTTACCATACCGCACGACCTTTCGTGATCCGGTGCCAAGTATGGTTAGACAGTCGTCGCACTCCTGGAAGCTGGTATGCCAGCAGTTTGTGGCGCAGTGTATGCGCACGACCTTAACAGTATTTGCCTTGGCAACAGTCACCGCCGCACCAGCAATGGCACAACTGGACAGCGGGGTTGGGCCGGCGAGGGCCAGCGGCAGCCCAGGTAGCGATCGCGGCACCCTAACCCTGGGGACTGCCACCAATTACCCGCCCTTCGAGTATCGCGATGAGCGCCTGAATGCCCATGAGATTGTGGGTTTTGATATCGCGATCGCCCGCTATATTGCCCAGCGGCTAGGCTATAGGATCACCCTGCGCGATATGAGCTTTAACGAGTTAATCCCAGCTTTGCAGGCCGATCAGTTAGATTGGGCAATGGCGGCGATCACACCCACCCCAGAACGGCTGGAAAAGGTTGCCTTCTCAGATGTTTACTTTGAGTCCCAAAATACGATCGTCAGTCGTCAGGAGCAACCCCTTACCCAAACGGCAGATCTGGCCGGGAAGCGGGTTGGTGTCCAGTTAGGGTCCATTCAAGCCGCCTACGCCCAAAAGCTCGCAACAGCAATGCCCGTGACCCTCATCAGCCATCAGCGCATTAGTGAACTGATCCAAGCCCTCCGTCAAGCTGAACTTGATGCCGCCATTATCGAAGACAAAATTGCTGAAGTTTACCTGGAAGATGATCCCACTTTAATGGTCAGTATTATTCCCAATGTGGAGCCGATGGGGAGTGCGATCGCCTTTCCCAAAACCTCAGAGTTGGTGGATGAGGTGAATCGAGTTTTGCAAGAAATGCGGGAGAATGGTGAACTCGATCGCTTGATTCGACAATGGTTTGCACTGCAATAAATCAAAATGCTCAGCCAGGCGGGCACCTCGAAAAACCCATCCGGCCCTACCCTACTCCGTTATCCCAAACATTATCCCATCGGATGGGGCCGTTGAACGGCCCCATCCCAGATTCATCGAAGTCCCCATTCGTTAACCCGCCAACCCCGATCACATCCGGCAATATCAGGCAATCATTGAATAAGATCGGATGGTCAGCCCCGTATTGGGCTGGACGAGGAGTGGGCAAAGGGGGGCAAGGATACAGATTGCCTCGAATCTCGTGCGAGATGAGGCGCTGGAAGCTTGGACTGCCTATGGGGGAGCTGCGCCTAGCGCTGCCTTACCCTAGGGGATAACGACGATCAATGTATACGAAAATTTAAGATCGCTTGCGAATATCATTGTTACATTTGATGTAGTGTTTTTACGAGTATTAGCCACTTGCTTAGCTCTAGCTCTGATACGAGATTCGATATTGCCACCATCGTCCGGGGATATGCACAGGGCTATTTTTTAATGGCAAACGATGGCGAGGACACGGTTGGTTGGTATACGAGTCGGCAACGTGCATTAATTCCCCTTGACGATCGCTTCTCCTATCCCAAATCCCTGCGTCGTGTATTGAATCAAAATCGTTTTACAACGGCTGTTAATCGAGATTTCTTAGCCGTCGTAGAAGGGTGTGCTAATCGTGAAAGTACCTGGATTTCCAAAACCCTAAAAGAGATCTATTGGGAACTCTATAAGACCGGTTGGGCCTATAGTTTTGAAACCTGGCAGGGTAACCACTTAGCGGGTGGTATCCTTGGGATTGTGATTGGTGGTGCATTTATGGGAGAGTCGATGTTCTATCAGGTGCCAGAAGCCTCAAAGGTAGCAATGGTAAAGCTTGTTGAACAGTTGCGCGATCGGCGATTTCTTCTATTTGATGCCCAAATCAATAATCCCCACTTGGAGCGTTTTGGCGCATATGTGATCAACAACAAACAATATAAGCGCCTTTTGCAACAGGCACTACAACGCCGCTGTTCATTACTATAGGCCGTTAGCCGTTGTTAATGTAGAGGTGAAGAGCCAGAGCCAATAAGTATCTGCGATCGTATCACCTGCTGCGATCAGGTAACGATGTTTTTAATGACACGAGCCTGTGATCGGAATGTACGGCCAACCGTGAAGATGAATGACCAGGGACATGGTCTAATCGATAGGCGGGGGCAAGGCAAAAATTAAACCATCAGGATATAATAATATAAGCAGGTTACTCCGAGGGTGAAAGTGGTCTTTTACGCACCCGATGAAGATTTTAGTGATTGAAGATGATGAACTAATTGCCACCGTGTTGTCAGAGATGCTGACAGCTCATCACTATATTGTGGAACATGCCACTGATGGCAAGACGGGATTAGATCTGGCCCAAGCCTTTACCTACGATCTGATTGTCTTGGATCTGTCAGTTCCCCTGCTAGATGGCCTGAGTGTGTGTCGGAAACTGCGGCAGCAGGGGCTATTGACCCCCATTTTGGTGTTAACGGCTAGAGACTCGGAAGTGGATAAGGCCCAAGCGCTAGATGCGGGTGCTGACGATTATGTCTGTAAACCCTTTAATGCCCTGGAATTACTGGCCCGCATTCGTGCCCTGATCCGGCGGAGCCAGACGGTATCCACCCCCTCCCTCACCTGGGAACGCTTGGTTATGCATCCGCTGCGGGGTGAGGTCACCTATGCCAAGTCCTCCCTAGCCCTGACCCCCAAGGAATTTGCTCTCCTAGAACTGTTCTTGCGCCATCCCCAACGGATTTTTAGTCGCAGCGCCATCCTCGACCAACTGTGGCCCAATGAAAATCCACCGTCGGAGTCAGCCGTCACGATGCACGTTAAGGATCTGCGACAAAAGCTCAAGGCCGCAGGGCTCACCCATGAGGTGATTGAAACGATTTATGGGATGGGCTATCGCCTCAAAACGCCCCCGCCAACGCCAAAGGCGAGCGAAACGCCCCCGCCGTCTTCTCCCCCTAGCGCAACCACCGAGGCTCCCCGATCGCGATCGACCCCCGTCACCAGTCCCCAGCCGCCGCTGGCGATACCCAGCTTAGCCCAGCTCGTCACCCGTTTCCAGCCCCACTTTAGGCAGCAGATTGAGTGGTTGGTGACCCTTCAGCCCCAATTAAGCACCTATGCCCCGGATGACCCGCTTTGGCAACAGGTCAGGCAGGCAGTGCATAAACTAGCCGGAACCTTGGGCACCTTTGGTTATATCAGGGGGTCTAGCCTAGCCAAGGAAATCGAACAGATCCTAGGCCAGAGCACGAATTTAGACACCACCCAACAGCAGCGAATTCATCATCTACTCTCGGCATTACAGCAAACCTTAGCCGAACCGCCGCCTTGCTCCCCCTTCGCAGCACCCACCCTGTTGCCGACGGCTCTAGCCACCGGGAAACATATTTTGGTCATCGATCGCGATCCCGCCTTTTTGACGGCCATGCAGGCGATCGCCCCCGATTGGCAGTTCAGTGTCACGATCGCGGATAACCTCACCGACCTGCCGCAAGCCCTTGCCCAAACGCAGCCAGATGTGGTGCTCTTAGACTTCACTTTCCTGGCCGAGTCGGGAATAGATTTGAGCGTGAGTCAACCGCTCCTGCAAGCATTAGTCAAGCAAGCCCCACCGCTACCCGTAGTTGTGTTGAGCCATCAGGATAGTTTAGAAGATCGGGTTACCGTTGCCCGCCTTGGGGGTTGCCGTTTTTTGCCACGACCCACCACGATCGAAGCTGTTCTACAGGTCCTCCTGGAAGTCCTACAACAGAAACAGCCCATTGCGGCCAAGATCATGGCAGTTGATGATGATCCAGTCCTCCTCACCAGTCTGGACAGCCTACTCAAACCCTGGGGACTCCGTCTGACCCCCCTCATGGAGCCACGCCAGTTTTGGCAAGTCTTAACCCAACTGGTGCCGGATTTATTAATTTTGGATCTGGAGATGCCCGCGTTTAGTGGGATTGATCTGTGTCAGGTGGTGCGACAAGACCCCCACTGGGGCGATCTGCCGATCCTGGTCCTGACTTCCCATACGGATAGCACCACCATCCAGCAGGTGTTTGCAGCAGGGGCCGATGATTTTGTGGGTAAACCAGTGCGGGGACCAGAGCTAGTAACTCGCATCCTTAACCGCCTTGAACGGGTATGCCTGCGGCAGCGACTCAACCATTAGCCAGATAGGACCGATTCCTGCGCTCCTAGCGATCGCGATCGAGGGCAATCGGTGTGCCCTGTCCCCCCGACCCTGCCTGAGTGACAAGCGGTCTCCTGCCCAGGCCAAGTCAGCGATCGTGGACATATTACGATTCTCTAATGGCTAGGCAAACGCCTGATCCACTCACGCGCTGGGAAGATGGTCAGGATCGATGCCCAGCGATCGTAAATAAGCCGCCAATTGGGCAGCCCGTTGCCGTTCGACTTCCGCCCGTTGATGTTCCTGCTCCGCCCGTTGATATTCCTGCTCCGCCCGTTGCCGCTCCGCCTCACCCGGCAGGGGGTATGCCTGCCCCTGGGCATCGTACCAGGCCAGGATCTCTTGCTCAATACCACCTAGGGATTGCCGACAGAACCCGATCCCCAACCCCACGGTTGCTAACCAATAAGGGGTATTGGTCTGATCGGTACTGAACTGAAGTTGGTATTGCCCCTCACTTAACTGGTATGCCTCCAGGGGCTGGTGACGATCGCGTCGCCAGAATTCCGGATTGTAAATGACGTAATATAACACCCCCAACTTGGCGTAAATCGCCATTTTTTCGCCGTATTCGCCCCCCGGTTTGTGGGAGACCATCTCCAGAACTAAGGTGGGGACAACCCAGTTTTCCTCCCAGGTAGCATAGCTGCGCCGCGATCGCCCTCCCTTACGCCGCTCGACCCCCAAACTCAGGAACGCATCCGGTAGACCGGTACCCGTGGATCATCACCCGTGGTGTGGTAGACCGCCATATCGACCCCAAAGTACCAATCGAAGCGATCGGCCCACAGATGCGTTAACACCCACAGCAATAGGTTCGGGAGTAAATTCTGATCTTCATTATCCACGGGTGTATCGTCGGAGCTGGGTAACTCTTCGGTTGAGGGTAAGTCCGTTAGCAGATAGGGCAGACGGGGCGCAATCATGGCGGCGGCCTCGTGGGGCTGGATAGTTTCGATTATAGGCAGAAGCACAGTCGCACTATCCACGGTATCGCCACCCTCATCCCTCGCGTTTCGCTTGGGTCATACCTGGGAGTAACAAGACCCCCGTACTATCTAGCCAAACCAAACCGGCCCCCAAGGTTTCAGCCAATATACTAATGAGGCGATAGAGGGCAACGGTACTAAGCAGAACACCAGCCGAAAATTGTTGCCCCAATAGGGCGATCGCAGTGGCCTCAAAGATCCCTAATCCACCAGGGGCACCGGGCACGATTAAGCCTAACAACCAGGCGAAACTAAAGGCACTGATAATCCCCGGCAGTTGATCCAGGGCGATCGGGGCGAGGGCCACCAGCGTCAGACAAAACCCTAGCCCCCGCAAGCCCAGAAAGCCCAATTCGCCTAACAAGGGTCCCAGGGGATAGCGGTGAATCACAAAATGGCTAGCCTGGACCATTGAATTCCCCAAGGCTTTGGCTTTCAGTTGGGCAGCCCGCTGTAAGACCGGGTTCAAACAACGGGGATGGATAATCAGCAACACCCCGATCAAGCTCAGAAGTTGCCAGCCCCAATTCCCCTGTTGTCGGCCCAGGAGGGCAATCAGCAGGGCCGCCGCTGCCATCAGCAGGGGTTCCATCACCACGCTCAGAAGGGCCATACCCGTGCCCACCCCCGCTGCCATGACGGCCCGAATACGACCATAAAAGTGCCAAACATTTCCCGGTAGATATTTCGCCAGATTGGTGCGCAGATACACCTGAACCAGCCAAGTAGGTTGCAAGCTACCCTCGCTCGCAGGAGCATCAGCCCGCAGGAGTTTCAGTAACCACGTCCATACCCAAGCGGCCCAAATATGGGATAACAGGGTGACACCGAGGGCAATTACCAAAATAGCCAGGGCTGCCGCATCTAGGCGAATGGCGACAACCTCCTGCCAGTGTTTTTTCAGCGTGGCTCCCAGGAAGAAGAGCGTTCCCCCCAGGATGGCCCAACGCAGGGAAGCTTTCAGGGATTTCTGTAAAACCTGCATAACCCAGCTTGCGACACTGCTCCCATGCCAAAGGTTCGTGATATCTTAAGGTTAAGGTGAACTATTGTAAAGAAACTTAGGATTTTGTAAAAACAGTTGTGCTGCTGGTACGGGCTTGCTAGCAGCAGACTTCCCCTAATTCACGCCTACGCCTATCGTTGTTTTATTGCGGCTACTCCACCATGCAACACCGTTCTCCTCAACACTTGACCCGCATTTTGTTGGCGATCGCTGCCGCTGTCACCACATGGTTCCTAGCGGCTCCGGCCTATGCCTACGATAATCCGGATCTGCTACCCGATCATCCAACGCCCATCATTGATCTGGCCCAAACCCTGACCAGTGTGCAGGAAGAGGCGTTGATTGAGGAGTTAGACCATTTTGAGGTGGATACGGGTTGGAAGTTGCGGGTATTGACCCAGTATGATCGCACGCCAGGGCTAGCGATTCGGGATTTTTGGGGACTGGATGATAAAAGCATTTTGTTAGTCGCCGATGCCCGTGGGGGTAACCTGCTCAATTTTAATGTCGGGTTTGACGTGTACCAATACTTGCCCCGAACCTTCTGGGTTGAGTTGCAAACGCGCTACGGTAATCAGTACTTTGTCCGGGAAAACGGTGAAGATCAGTCGATCCTGGAGTCACTCCATGCCATTAAGGGGTGCCTCGAGCGCGGCGGTTGTCGCGTTGTGCCCGGTCTCCCCCGCGAGCAGTGGGTATTGACCCTGGTGACTTCGGTCGTGGGTGGGGTGATTTTTGGCTTTGCAGCCCATCCGCGTAAGCCAGGGCAAGTGTTTGCCTGGCAATGGGCCTTAATTTTCTCCCCCCTGTGGGGCATTTTGTTTGTCGCATTCGGGGTGGGTCCTGTGGTGAGCCGCACGTCGGAATGGCTGCCCCTCTTCCGCAATGTGATTGGGTTTATGATCGGTGCGTTGGTCGCCTATTTGACGCCCGTCTTTAGTTCCCCCTCGGCGTCGGAAACCTAATGTTCCTTACGATCGCCATGATGGGGCTGGGGCAACGGCAATTGGCTGGAGTTCTCTCCCCTTCATTGCAAAATACCCGCTTAGGAACCCCTCAAAAATACCCAGTTTCGCAACTGTGCCCACGCCATGATTTGGGGGCGAGGTGGGCAGTGCTGCCGGCCACCTCAGTTAATCGAGGTTCCCTTAGCGATCTTAATGAACGTGCATCGCTTTGAGGCTGTGGTAGGTAATCAATAACTGGGTGAGGGCGAGGGGATAGCTCTGCAGCGTTTCGCCCGTGGTACCCGTTACCTTGCCAATCGCCTCATTCCCCGCCAGGGAACAAAACTGGCCTAAATAGGGCACCTCATTGCACAGGAGATGCTCCAACTCGCGCACTTGATCCAGGGTGGCGTGACCGTCCACTTCCAGCACATCCACGGGTTTCCCCATATCACGATCGAGTTCCAGGCGAATGGCCGACCCCAAGTGACTGCCTTCGGGATTCAGGATGGTACTGAAATCAGGGTGGGGGATGGTGGGGCGCAGGACTAACCGCACATTCAGCAACAGATCGTCCTGGGACTCTGCACTGGGGGGATAAAACGTAACGACCACATCCGCCCATTGGCGTTGGGGACGGATAAACTGCTCCGAATCGTCTTCGCGCTGGCGTAATTGTTCCAACACCTGCTCCCGTGTATAGCCACGCTTCAGGGTATCGCGTTTGATCTTCCACGCTGCCCGCAACGGTTCTGGCGGAGCCAGGTACACCTTAACATCGTAACTCTCCCGCATACTCCGGGTGGCATAACCCAACAGCCCTTCCACAATGACAAAACGGCTGGGCTTGATATATTCCGGTGGATCAAAGGTACCACAGCTATGGTTATAGATCGGCTTGAGGATCGGTTGGCCCGTGCGCAGTAGACTAAGATGTTGCTGGATAATATCGAGGTAGTTACAGTCGGGGTGGAGGGCCGAAATCCGTCGTTCGGCGCGTTGTTGGCGATCGTAGCGATGGTAGTCATCCGTACAAATCGTCGTGACTTGATCTTCGCCAAGAATCTGGGCAATCCCGCGAGTTAGGGTGGTTTTCCCAGCCGCACTATCACCAACAATACCAAGAATAATCGGGCGCTGGGACATGGTTCCTCCTGGGCAGGCTTGCGTAGGATCAATGGTTCAGTAAATCTTCTTATTGTAGGGGACTGGGGGTTCCCCCCAGTGCGGAACTTAAGACGAAACCACCATGATCACGCCCGCAATAATGAAGGCAACCCCTAGCCACCGAACCAGGGGAATAGCTTCCCCAAAAATGAGATTCCCCCCCAGGACCGTGAACACATAACTCATAGACACCACGGGAGCCGCCACACTGAGCTTGGCTCGTGACAGCACCATGATGTAGCCGATCGCGGCAACGCCATAGAGTCCTAAACCAGCCCACAGGAATGGTTGCAGCGTCATGTGCATCAATTTTTGGCCCACATTTTCGGAACTAACGGGGCCGAGCGCCGTGGCCCCCGCCTTGAGCAAAAATTGGCCACCCACCCCACAGATAATTGACGCCAGCAGGAGTAACAGGGTATTTCTGGTCATTGTTTTGTCTTTCCCGACATTCTTCAGGTATGCTTGGAAAACTTTTCCCCAATGGACGTTAGCATACGGAGATGTGCAGTTTGTGGTGGGTCGGGGACTAAGTTCCGATGAGAACCGTCATTCCCTCGTCCAGTAAACTCACCGTTGCGCAAGGTTGGTCGTCACGACTTCAGTCATTGCCGGCGAAAGCCAGCCCTACACCCCTTGCCAAACTGACGGTCTGAGCGACTAGGGGAACAACTGGGGTACAGAGATCGCACCCGATCAAGCTATGGTCCCCCCTGGCCGTGGATAGATGCAGATTGCCGAATCATTAGCACAAGATGTCGATCGCCCATCCCCCCCAATCGGATATTCCCTTGACACCGAAACCGATCGGGATTCACCTGGCCCCCCGCCAAGTGGGGCTGTGGCTAGGCATCAGTCTTCTGTTTGCGGCGACCTATGCCCTGCTGGCCTTGCAACAAGCCTTTAGCAGCGACTATGTGGTGCAGGATGATGCCCGTCAGCATGTGTTTTGGATGGCACGATTCCTAGACCCTAATCGGTTTCCCCAGGATTTAATCGCGGATTACTTTCAGTCGATTTCGCCCGTTGGGTACACCGCTGTCTACCGGGCAATGGCGGCGATCGGCGTTGATCCCTTGGTGCTGAACAAGTGCCTGCCCCTGGGCCTCGCCCTCATGACGACGCTCTATTGTTATTTACTAACCCTGCAATTTTTGCCCATTCCCGTCACCGCCTGGTTGGCAACGGTGTTGCTGAACCAAAACCTCTGGAGTCAGGATGGGTTGATTTCCGCGACCAGTCGGGCCTTCCTCTACCCGATTTTTTTGGCATTTTTGTACTATCTCGTCCGGCATTGCCCGCGCGAGACAGCGAAACGTCCGATCGCGGCGCAACTCTACCGATGGCTCCCCTGCCTGATCACGATCGCCCTCTTGGGGTTGGTGTATCCCTCCTACGCGTTGGTAGCCGGTGGTTTACTGGTCGTCCGTTTGTGGGATTGGCAGGCTTGGCCACCCGTCCTGCTGCGGTCCCGTTCCCACCTAATTCTGACCGGCCTAGGCTTAGCCGTGATCGTCCTCTTGCTGTTACCCCAAGTACTAACCGATTCCCCTTTTGGTCCCATGATTAGTCGGGCTGAGGCCGAAGCCCTACCGGAATTCTGGCGGAAGGGGCGTAACGCCTTCTTCAGTAGCGATGCCTGGTTTTTCTGGTTTAACGGTAGCCGCAGTGGGGTGATGCTGGCAGCGGCCTTGGTACCTCCCCTAACCTACAGCGGTTTCCTGTTGCCAATTGGTTTGGCCTGGCCCCGCGCCTTTCCCCTAGCGAAGCAGATTACTGGCAAAACGATCGTGCTGGGACAAATGGTTGCCGTAGGATTGGGCCTGTTCTTTGCAGCCCATGCGGTGCTGTTCAAACTCTACCTGCCGAGTCGGTATACCCTACATACCTTACGGATGACGCTGGCGATCGCGGCGGCCCTGGTTCTTACCTTGGTGATCGATAGTCTGTGGCGCTGGGCGAATGTCTCCCTCACCCGCTATTGGTGGGCCGGTGCCCCTGCCTATCCAGATATCCCCCGCTTTTCCCTAAAACTCTCCTATCAACGGGAGGAAATTCTCCAACTACGGCGATGGTTAGTGCTAGCCATTACCAGTGGCCTAGCCGTGCTATTGATCTTTTTTCCCCGCACCCTCAATCAGTTTCCCTGGACGAACTACATGGTGGGTCACGCCACCAGTATCTATCAGTTCCTCGCCCAACAACCCCCGGCAACCCTCACCGCCGCCCTCGGCGAAGAGGCGAATAACCTGCCCGTTTTCACCCAACGTCCGGTCCTCACAGCCCGGGAATATGGCATCGCCTACCATGTGGGCTACTACCGCCAATTTCGCCAACGGGTGATGGATTTAATCAATGCCCAATACAGCCCCAATCTGACGGAAATTCAGGATTTTGTCCACCGCTATGGGATTGATTTCTGGCTCTTGGACAAAAATGCCTTTACCCCTGACTATATTGCCCGCAATCACTGGCTGCGGCAGTTCAAACCAGCCGCATCCCAGGCACGGGACCGGCTGGAGCGAGGCGATCCTCTCGCGTTACCCACCCAGATTGATCGCTGTCAGGTATTGACCACCGATTCCCTAATCTTGTTAGACGCCACCTGTTTGGAAACAAATAAGTAATTTATGATGGGGGCGTGTGGTGTTGGGGATTGTTCATGTTATACAAAACCGCGATCAAGTCGCTGGTCTTGCCCCGATCGCGCCCATCGGTGTGGCCGTGGGTGCGGGTATTGGTGATGACCTGCCTGGTGTTGGGCATTTTCTTTCGCTTCTATAACCTGGGCTACAAGGTCTACTGGAGCGATGAGACTATGACCTCGTTGCGGATTTCCGGTTACACAACTGAGCAACTGGTGTCAGAAACCTTTAATGGCCAGCCCTTGACGGTCGCGGGGATGGTGCAGACCTACCAAATCCCCGATCCTAATCGTCCCCTAAGGGATACCCTAACGGCACTGGCCAGCCATCCAGAGCATTCTCCCCTCTTTTACCTCCTGGCCCGTTATTGGTCCCAAGGATGGTCCAATCCCGTGCTGGCGACCCGAAGCCTAGCGGCCTTCATTAGCCTCTGCCTGTTACCCGCGATCTACTGGCTTTGCTTAGAACTTTTCCAGTCCAGTTGGGTGGGCTGGGGAGCAATGGCATTGGTCGCCGTTTCCCCCTTACAGGTACTCTATGCCCAGGAGGCGCGTCAGTATAGCTTGTGGGCGTTGACCGTGGTCCTGGCCAGTGCGGCGTTGTTGCGGGCGCTGCGGGTAAAATCCAGCGCGGCTTGGGGACTGTATACCCTCACCCTCGCCCTCAGTTTTTACACCCATCTCTTTTCGGGGCTAGTGGCCCTGGGACACGGTCTCTACATGGTCGCGATCGCGATTGAGGGAGCTTGGCAGCACTGGCAGTTAAATCGGCGGGACCGTTCCGCTTCCCAGCCCCAACCTGAGACCCCCAGCACGGGTAGGCTACCCTGGGCACAGTGGCGATCGCGCCTATCCCCTGTCTTGGCCTATAGTCTTGCCAGCCTGGTGGCTGTAGTGCTCTTCTCCCCGTGGTTGTGGGTTGTGGTGACCCAGGTGGAGCGGGTGCAGGAGGTAACGGAATGGGTCACTGCCGATCGCGACAATTTAATGAGCTACTGGCTGCTTAACCTGAATCGCCTATTTTTTGATATGAACCAGGGGACAAGTTTATTCAATCCCCTGCTGTACTTAACCCTCGCCCTAGCGGGCTATGCGCTGTACTTCCTCTGGCAGACAACCTTACCGCGCATTGGGCTGTTTCTGATCTGCCAGATTGGGGCAACCAGTTTGGGGTTGATCCTGCCGGATCTGTTGCTGGGGGGACGGCGATCGACGATTAGCCGCTATCTCATTCCTTGCCATATCGCCATCCAACTGGCAGTCGCCTACCTCCTCACCCTGAAAGTCATGGGCCGTCCTTCTGCGCAAACGACACCCCTGCCAACCCTGTATGAACCGGCGTTAAAGCATCCTGGCGTCAATCCTCAGTCCACCCCTTGGGTAACCAGTTCCCAGGCCCACCCGACTCAGACAACAGCGATTGCACTGCCGGTTACGAACTTTCGCCGTTGGTTTGCCCCGGCTCACCGCTGGCGACAGGTGGTTGCCCTAGTCACCCTAAGTGGCATTCTCTCCTGTTTGGTAAGTGCCCATGTGGCAGTCTGGTGGCACAAAAGCCCAACCAAGAGCCGTCATAATCCCCGCGTCGCTGAGGTGATTAATCAGGCGGCCCGTCCCCTGGTGATTAGCAATGAACCCCCCACCCTGATCCTGCCCCTGTGCCACTTGTTGCAGCCAACGGTGACGCTGCAACTGCTCCAGAATGAGGATATGCCTGCGATTCCAGAGGGCTATAGTGATGTGTTTATCTACCGCTCCTCTGATCATTTACAGCAAGCCCTGAGTGAGGAGTTGGGCTTTGATCTTGTACCAGCAGCCCCCCATTGGTTAATGCGGCTGGAGGCGCGTTCAGCCCCTGCCTTGGAACCGGCTGCCTAAGGGCACGGGGAGGTGGCCCATGACCACAAAGGTGATTGCGGCGACGTTGTTGTGTGATCGCAAGGTGCGATCACAGTTGGTGGCCATTCCCGCAATGTTGCAAATTCCAGGGGTCGATCGCCTTTATATCAATATCGAAAGCAACCTCCGGGGGCAGAAATTTGAAGCCGCCTACCAACCCCTACATGAATTCCTGCGGGCGGGGACTCCGATTCCCGTGGACGTGGACATCTGGTCCTGGGAGAGTACCTGGCGGCAGCGGCCCACCTATGACCAAGATCAGCGGCGGTTGGACGGGATCGTCATGGCCCGCAATATGGCCCGTGCCTATATGCTGCGCACAGATGCCACCCATCTGTTGTTTATTGATGCGGATGTGATTGTGGCTCCCGATGGCTTGCAAAAGCTGCTGGCATTAGAACATCCGGTATGCGGGGGCTTAGTGCCGGGTCGGGGTGCCCACGGCCATGTACATTATGTCTTTGGTCCCCGGCGATCGGTGCCGGACCACCCAGAGGTGATTGAGTGCAACCACGGGACCTGTGGCTATATGCTGATCCGGCGGGATGTGCTGAGTACCCTGGCATTTTGATTTGGGGCCTCCCGTGAGACACCGGGTATGGCCTTGTCGGAAGATCCCGCATTTTGCTCAGATGCCTTTCTCAATGGGTTTGGACGGTATTGGATTCACACCGGGGTGAAGGCTCAACATTGGGATGATCCCCTCGAACCGTTGGTGGCGGAGAGGGCGGCCAAGGATCAGGATATTCCCCTATAGCCCCTATCACAAGCCATGACGCTTTCCGGATCTGGCCCTTGGTTAAGGGGTGAGGGGGGTGTTTCAGGATTAACCCGACAAGCGCTCGGTGACCCAACGGCGATTGGGTTACCGTCGCGATGGGTTACAAAAGTTGGGCACCGGGTTTGAGGAATCGGGCAGGCAGTTCGTGTAGTGGCATAGGGGGGACACCGTTGGTTAGCGCGATCGGGTTGAATCAGAATCAACCTCACCGCAGCAGTCATCCGACTTCATCCCCTCCCTAGGGATGTCACCTACCGGATTCTTGCTTGGGGCCTTCTATCTATCCTGAGCTTAATCATGCGCTATCTACCTTTATCCCCACGATCGCCCGCCCTACCCCAGACCGGACCAACTGGACTCGGCACTGTTGAGTTACCGGGGCCCTCGCCCCTGCTGGCAGGCATCACTGAGGGTCTGAAAACGGGTATTCTTGTGCTGTCAACTGCTGGCACGATCGTCCACACTAACCGCTACGCCCAACAGATCTGCCAGGAGGTGTCCCCCCGCGCCAGTTCCGCCTCTGGGCGATCGCGAGTCTTGCCAGAGCCGATTCGCCGCCTAGTCCACGCGCTGATCGAAAGTCAAGATCTTTTTCCCGGCTACGATCTGATCCTGGAGGATGAGATCGCAACCAAAGCGGGGATCACGATCCAAATCAGTACCCGCTGGCTCCCGCAGGGGCCAGATACGCGTCCGGCGATCCTGGTCACCCTGGAAACCCCTTACCAACCCTGGCCCCGCTCGCAGGCCAGCAACCAGAATTAAGCGGTCTCATCAGGTCATAGGCGTCTCTCCCGATGGGACACTAATCGCGATCGCAAGCCAGCCGCTAGATTTAAGAATGACTGTGGGAGAACGGCGTTAAGGCCATAGAATGATTAAAGAAAATTAAGTTACTATGCCTAGTGGCTGAATTTTCGATCCTTGCGTCACCCATTCTCAATCAGCACTATGGACTTTGCGACCCTCGCGGCCCAACTCAACGCTGGCACCATTCTGCCGGAAGGCATTATCATCCTTACCCTCCTGATTGTCCTCGTCGGGGATCTGATCGTCGGACGGATCAGCTCGGCGCGGTGGACGCCCTATGTCACCATTGTGGGCCTATTGCTCTCCCTCATCCCCCTTTACCAACAGTGGGGCAGTGTTGGCAACCCGATCGCCTTTCTGGGTGAGTTTAATAGCGATGCCCTCAGTCTGATTTTCCGGGGGATTATTGCCCTCTCAGCGGCAGTGACCGCTGCCATGTCCATTCGCTATATTGACCAAACTGGGACAGCCCTAGCCGAATTTTTAATTATTTTGATGACCGCTACCCTCGGCGGCATGTTGCTGAGTGGAGCGGATGAGTTGGTAGCCGTCTTCGTGGCCCTAGAAACCCTCAGTATCTCGTCCTATCTGCTGACGGGCTACACCAAGCGGGACCCGCGATCGAACGAAGCGGCGCTCAAATATTTGCTGATTGGGGCCTCCAGTTCTGCCATCTTTCTCTACGGGGCCTCCTTACTCTACGGCCTGTCAGGCGGGGAAACCCGCTTGAGCGCGATCGCGGCCAGTTTAGCCAGTGGCGGAGAGACTCAATCCCTAGGGCTGGTGGTGGCGTTGGTCTTCGTGATCGCCGGGATTGCCTTCAAGATTTCCGCTGTGCCCTTCCACCAGTGGACACCGGATGTCTATGAAGGGTCCCCTACCCCCGTGGTTGCCTTCCTGTCGGTAGGGTCCAAGGCGGCTGGGTTTGCCCTGGCCATTCGGATGCTGGTCACCGCCTTTCCGCTCCTATCGGAAGAGTGGCACTTTATCCTGGCTGCCCTCGCCATCCTCAGCATGATCCTGGGCAATGTCGTCGCCCTGGCCCAAACCAGTATGAAGCGGCTGCTGGCCTACTCATCGATCGGCCAAGCCGGGTTCGTCATGCTAGGGCTGATTGCGGGCACGGAAGCCGGGTATGCCAGTGCCATCTTCTACCTGCTGGTGTATCTATTCATGAACCTGGGGGGCTTCATTTGTGTCATCCTTTTCACCCTGCGCACAGGCACCGATGACATTGCCGAGTATGCCGGTCTGTACCAAAAAGATCCCCTGCTCACCCTGGGGCTAAGCCTCTGTTTACTCTCCCTAGGCGGCATTCCCCCGATGGCAGGTTTCTTTGGGAAACTTTATCTCTTCTGGGCCGGCTGGCAGTCAGGTCTCTATGGATTGGTTCTGATTGCCCTGGTGACCAGCGTGATTTCAATTTACTATTACATCCGTGTTGTCAAGATGATGGTGGTGAAGGAACCCCAGGAAATGTCGGAGTCGGTGAAGAACTATCCGCCGATCGCCTGGAATCTACCGGGGATGCGTGCCCTCCAGGTTAGCCTGATCCTGATGGTCGTGGCCACTTCCCTGGCGGGGATTCTCTCCAACCCCTTGTTTATCGTGGCGAACGATTCCGTCACCCGCACGGATATGCTACAGGCCAGTTTGCAGACCCCAGCCGCCAAAACCCATTTAGCGACTCGCTAGGCGATCGGGCTGTCTGTGGGTAAGCAATGGGTGCAGTGCCGACGGAAGTCAGCACTGCACCTTCAGGGCTAGTGTTCGAGCATTGTCCAGGGGAGCAGCCCTGTGGAAAACCTTAAAAAATCTGTGGAAAACTCAGTAATTCAGTGAAT
This sequence comes from Trichothermofontia sp., assembly GCF_053493415.1. Lineage (NCBI taxonomy): Bacteria > Bacillati > Cyanobacteriota > Cyanophyceae > Leptolyngbyales > Trichocoleusaceae > Trichothermofontia > Trichothermofontia sp. Next base: position 35,440 of record NZ_JBRCAD010000130.1, read on the forward strand.
TCCCACTCGCCGAGGCTAGGGACTCCCCCTAGCCCGCCGTTGGCCAAGGCGTCTCGCCTATCACGCCAACGAATCACTAGCTGAACATGAAAAAGGGTGACGTATTCACACCTAGCCAGTAATCGACAAATGCCTGGATCATCTTGCGCAATTCTTGGCTTCCCAGCGGCTTCACCATATAGCCATTTGCACCCTGCTGATAGCAATATTCAATATCACTGGGGGCAGAGGAGGTCGTGAAGACCACGATCGGGATAGTCGTGAATCGCTGATCCTGCTTGAGGCGAGCCAGTACAGCTCTACCATCAGTACCCGGCAAATTCAGATCCAACATAATGATGGCCGGTTGCACCCGCGTATCGTCAGCCTCGTACCGACCCGTTTGATACATTAACTCCAGCGCTTCATCCCCTGTCTGACAACGATAGATCGGGCTTTGGACATCCATCTGTCGCATCAATCGCTTCAGCATCCGAAAATCAGCATGGCTATCTTCAATCACAAGGAGCGGCTTAAGAGAAGTTTTGGTCATCCAACTCTCACAACGATATGTAACGTAATATTTCTTTTAATGAGAAAAACTTAACAGGCAGCGTTGCCAACTCCGGGGATATTTCAGATATTTTTTAGGTTTTTCGGCCATGACAGGGTTGGCGTCGCTGGGTAAATCAATCGTTGTCTAGGCCAGCGAATCGGGGGCGGTTACGGACCGTCTCATGGGTCTTGCCGGGACAAGACGAACCCGTCGGCGTGTGCAGCCGTCAGGGCAGCCACCGACTGGAAGGGAGGGTCACCTGAGATGCTTGACGTTGTCGGATGATTGCCGCAGTCGTCGAGAGCGCAGTGCGCCAAGACCCAGGGCCGCCAAACCAAAGCCCAACATCAGGGTAGGTTCAGGCACGGCGGCGGAGCGAATCACCATCCCATCGTTGGCACATTCCAGCATAAGGCTAGCGATAAAGTTGCCCACAAAGCCCTGGGGACGCGCAAAGCTAAAGGCGATCGTCTCGCTACCCGTGGCCCCGAAGTAGCCAAAATCCAACCCCCCTAAACCGCTGGCATCCAGCATTTGAATATCGCCAATGCGGGTGCCCGTCGCGATCGAGTTGAGAATTGTCCACTCGCCCGTTTCTTGTCCATCAAAATAGGAAGGATTGGGATCATAGGCGGGCAGATCCCCCCACTGGTGATTCCCCCCAACGGCGACACTGTATTCCCACAGGTTCGAGAAGCCGGTATTGAAGGCCGTCACATTCCGGGCCGTCACATCACGATAGACCCCCACCTCAACCAACGAGTCGGAAACCGGAGAGAAGCGAATACCCCAGAGTTGACCATTGGCGGCGTTGAAGTTGTCAAGATGGGTAAAGTTGAAGAACAGATCGCCCCAACTGACGGGCGTGACGGGATCGCCCGTGCCCGTCAGGGGCATATTGGCATTCAGTGCCACCACCATGCGATCGCCCGTTTGTTGAATCGCGATCCCGTGTACCTCAAAAATACTGCCCCCCATGCCATTATCAAACGCACCAATGGCATAATCCCAGCCGTTAAGGGAAAAGGCTTGGGCGGGTGTGGCCGCGATCGTACTGGCAATCCCAACTGCGACGAGGGCCGCCCACCCCCCCTGCTGAACTTGTAACATAACGGCTCCCGGCCACTGTCCCTAGCCTGTACTTCTACTAGTAGTATGGTGATGTTGATCACGTCAGACCAGGGTTTATTCGTAATCGTGACCGGGCGGCGCTCCTCGCTGCTCGCCTGGGACGGCGTAAATCAGATCGGGATTTATCCCCAGCCTGGGTGCAGATACAGGGGAGTCAGCAGGGCTGATACCAAGCTTTTCGGTGTGGGGCAGGGCAAAGTCAGGGTTTGCGGAGCGCTTATAACCGTTCCAAAATACTACTGCCGTGGGTATCTGTGCCACAGGTATGCAACAGCCCGTATTGCTCCCCTAAGCGCCACACCCGTTCCGTTTGGGCTGGGCTAGGTCGCCAGGGATTCGGGTTATCGTAGGCATAATAGGTTTCTACCCCATCAATCCCTAGGGCCGCCGCCGCTGGGATAAGATCCTCGGGTGCCCGCCGGTAGCGCATGGGGTGGGCCAAGACCGCGATTCCGCCTGCCCGATGGATGGCTTGGATCACCGCTACGGCCTGGTAGGCGTGGCCCGTTACCACCCGACCACAGAGATAGGGGCGGAGGGCAATATGACTGGGTTCAAAGCCATAACCCAGGATATGGACTTCGGTATCCAATAACCCCGCATTGATTTCCACACCGCTCCAAAGCTCCAGCATCAGGGGTGCCTCCGGGTGGTACCAACGCCAATTAGCCAGCCAACGCTGCGCCCGCTCAAAACCAGCAATGCTGTGGTGATCAGTAATCGTCAGACCCCGAAGACCTAAGACAACCGCTTGTTCAACGATCGCTTCGGGTTGCAGTTGGCCGTCGGAACAGGTGCTATGCAGGTGAAAGTTGTAGGAGTGGGGACAGCTTTCCGCGTGCAGCCGTCGAAAGACTTGGGCCAAGGTGTGCCGCAAGGGCGGAGCGGGAAGCGATCGGCCAGCAACGGATGCTGGCGCAAAATAAGTCGTCGTCATCTGACATCAACTCCTCGTATGAAGGAGTGTAAAGCTATCTCCTCCTACTATAAGCGTTTGCTCAGGCATCGGGGGAAGTTCCCGTCAATAAAACATAAGACTTTCTTAAGGATTAGTTTAGGACTGATGTGTAATTAACGGTCAGAGCGGCAAACCAGCACCCTAGTGCCAGTGTAGCTGATGGTTAGCCTGGTGCCCCTGCCTATCAGTTAGGGGTTTCAACCCTATTGTTGCTTCAACACCAGGAGGGTCAGATCATCCCGTAGGGGTTCATCCCCCACATAGCGCCACACATCCTCTAGCACGGCCTGACGAATCTCTGCGGCTGCTCGCGACGCATGGGTTTGGACTACCTGACAGAGGCGTTCGGGTCCATACTGCTCACGCGCCGCATTCATCGCCTCGGTAATGCCATCGGTGTAGAGCACAACCACATCACCGCGATGCAATTGCAGGGCAGTCTCCGCCACAAACGCCGTAATATCTTGCTCGAGACCCAGGGGAAAACCCAGGTCAAAGGTGTCAATCCGCTCCACTTCCCCCGTCGCCCGCACCAAAATCAACTCTTCGTGCTGACCGCTGAGCCGCAGGTGACCCGCCTCATATTCCAGTAAGGCCAGGGTCAGGTTTTTGTCCGATTGCATCCGGCGCAGGTTATCATAGAGCGCCCGGTTCAGGGTCCCTAGAAACTTCACTGGGTCGGCTTCCTGGTTCACCAGCAGCGTCCGGACTGCCGTTTGCACCATGAGCATGAGCACCCCACTGCCCAAGCCGTGACCCGTGACATCACCGATCCCGATTTTTACCTTGCCATTGTATTGCAGCACATCGTAGTAATCCCCGCCCACTTCAGCCGCAGGTTCCATAAATCCGGCAATTTCTAACCCCGCGATCGCGGCCAGTTCCTCCTCCTTGGGCAAGAGCAAGCGCTGCAACCGACGGGCCACATCCAGTTCCGTACCCAGGCGTTGGTTCTCTGCCGCCAATTGTTCATTGAGGTGGGTAATCTCCTGGTTGGCGGCCTGGAGTTCAAACGTGCGTTGGGCAACTCGCTGTTCTAGATCCGCATTGGCCGTGGCGAGGGCGGCAAAGGAGGTGCGCAGTTGCTCAGCCATGCGGTTAAACGAGTGGGCGAGGGTTTGCAGTTCCCATACCCCTTTTGCCTGCACCTGCTGGTCGAGATCGCCATCGGCGATCGCCTGGGCTGCCGTATTCAGCCGTAGGATCGGGGTCGCAATCCAGTGAGCCGTCACCAAGCCCACCCCCGTCGCCAAGAGCAACGCCAGGATCGATAGGCTGATGGTTCGCTGGGTATTGGCCTGGATCTGGGTCATAAAGTCAGCTTCGGGCACGACCACCACAATCAGCCAATCCAGACCCCGTTCATCCACAAAGGGTGTGACCGTCACCCACTGCAACGCCCCCTCCCGGTGGAAACTCAGTTGTTGGAGGGATTGAATTTGGTTGAGATCCTGAAATTGGCTGACCAAATATTGGGCCATCGCCCGTACCAGGGGACTTTGGCTGGAAACGGCGGCAACCCGTTGGAAATTATCACCGCTGGCCGTTAACAACGGTTCTCCCAGGGAAGAGGACACCAACAGACCCGATCGCTCCATGACAAAGGCTTGCCCCGATGGGCTGATCTGAAGACTGGCGAGGAACTGGCTGACCTCTTTGAAGAGGTACAAATCGATCGCGCAGACACCGAGAAGCTGGCGAGTGTCAGCCGAACTATAGGCTGGCAAGGCCGCCGTAATCGTCGGTAATCCGGTATCAAAGTCAATGTAGGGTTCAGTCCAAACTGCCTGACCTTGGGTTCTGGCTAGCTTGTACCAAGGTCGCATCCGGGGATCATAGTCACGGGTGTCTAGCAGGTTGGTGGGTTGCCCTTGCGCATCCGTAGCAAAGTACTGAAACTGGAAATTGTTACCAGGGTTCTGGCGGGATAGGACCAGGGGACCGTCATCTTTATGACGAGCGACGCCCAAATACTCACCCTGCTCACTGCCACAGTAGATATTGCTGAGGTTAGGAAACTGCACCATCTGTTGCCAAATTTGGGCACTCCCTGCGCCTGTGGTGAGGTTAATGCCCCCTTGTTGTAGGGCCGCCGTATTGAGGTGATTCACGCTATGGGGCAGATCGACATAGGTTTGCATTTGCTGCTGAATACGGTTCGTCAGTTCTTGTCGTAACTGGGAAGCCAGATCGGCGATCGCCCGCTGACCATTCCGAAAGGATAAATAGCCAACAATCCCCACCATCCCCACAATCTGGATGACAAAGGGGACTACCAAGAGCGATCGCAAACTTACCGCAGAGCGTTTTAAGGCCATACCCCACCCGTCACCCGTTTTGAAGAACCCAATCGTTTGCAGAACCCAACAAAAAGCGCAAAATAGCCCTGGCTAAGTGAACCTCAACCAGGACTATTCTAGGGGTCTTTTGCTCATTCAGTTGGGGTTAGCGATCGCGGGTTAACCCCAGGCAGGCGAGACGCCTACCCCACAAGGATTACGGCGGGGGCTATTGGGGCGCACCGACACCTAAGCCCCTGCCGGGTCCCATCCCATGTCCCCTGCCGGGTCCCCTGCCCTGCCACATGCCCTGGCCACGATTGCCGCGACGTTGTTCCCAATTTTGCTTCATCTCATTCTGGATCTGGCGTTGCTCCGGCGTTAGCAGGGCATCCATCTCTTGACGGGATTGGGCACGGATCGCTTGAATCTGGGCGCGCTGTTGTTCCGTCAGGTTGAGGTTCATGGGTTCGCCCCGTTGCCGGGATGCTATTTGGGCGCGTTGTTCAGGGGTCAACACTGCATTAATTTGCTCACGGGTCCGCTGGCGAATGGCTTGGAATTGCTGCTTCTGGGCCTCTGTAAAATTCATCCGGGGTTTGGCATCCGATCGCCGTTGACCGGGTTGGGCCAGGCCGGGTTGAATATCGGCTTGGGCGTTGCCCACCAACGTTAGGCCAGGGGCAACCGTTAGGGCTAGGGCAGCGATCGCTGCATACAGATAGTATGGACGCATGGGTTCTCACCTTATCTTGAATCACATCACTCCTTCAGACTGGGGAAGTGGTCAGAAAGTTCAACGCATTTTTGCGATCGCGGGTGAAGTGCAAGTGTTGCGTCAAGCCACCATCGGGGGCTGCTAGAATGCCTACGATCGCCTAGGAATTGCCCATCTGAGCCGTATGCACACCGGTCCCGGATTTTTATCGACCTTTCTTTATTACTTCAGTGGCACCACCCTAATCGCCACGCTGATTCTGGCGCGCGGCGTCAGCCTTGAAGGCTATGCCCCATTGCCGACCGAACTGGGCTTACTGGTCGGGGTCATCGGCGGCCTGATAGGAGCAACCCTCAACCGCACCATCACCCTGGAGATTCCCCTGGCTGGAAAACGCCAATTTGCCAGCACCCTCCGCCAAACCCTGGCCGATCTGGGCTACGTCGCAATCCCGCCCACCGCAGACACCCAGACTGCCAACCTAACCATCTATGCCCGTCCGCGCCTAGCGGGTCTCTTCTCCGGCAAAATCTTTGTCCAACTTGATCCCCAAACCGCCACGATCGCGAGCCGCGCTCACACCATTCGTCGCCTGCGCGATCGCCTTTAACCTTGTGTTCTTGGTGTTCTTGCGTGCCCCAGGGGTTCCGTCGTTGCCCCGCGTCTCCCTGCCCAATGCCGCTTCCGCCTACACCAACCGATGCCCCGTCCGTTGCTCAATATAGTGAAGTAGCTTCCGATAGGTCGCCGGATCGGCCACCGCCGTAATCACGATCGCCGACTGGTTGCCCTCTGGGTAAAACATCAAGCGATCGTTTGTGGTTTGAATAAACGCCCGCACCCGATCTAGATCGACAATATACTTATTCCGCTCAAACTCGATCGTCACCCAATAGCCCTGCATCGCATCCGCCGTAATTTGCTGCAAATAATTTAAAACCTGCTCATAGGCTTCTAGGTGATTTTGCTTCGTCAAAATGAGCTTAGCGCGGCTTCCCGGTACATAAAACGAGAGGCGATTACTCGGATCACAGACAAACGTCCCCACATCGTCCAGATCAACGACATAGGTATTGCGTTCGTAGAGCAACTTAATCCAGTAAGCCACCATCCCACCTCAATATTCAACCTCATTATGGATCGGCTTAGCCCTAAACGGCTGAGCTGTGAACTTCCACGGGCGATGGGGGCTGAGCCGTCGGTTGCGTCTGGGCGATCGCTGCCTGGACTAACCCCAAAAATAAGGGGTGGGGCGTACTGGGCCGCGACTGGAGTTCTGGATGGAATTGGGTAGCAATAAAAAACGGGTGCTCCGGATATTCAATAATTTCCACCAAGCGCCCATCTGGCGAAGTTCCACTCACCACATACCCTGTTTCCAAAAACAAACTCCGATAGGCATTATTAAATTCATACCGATGGCGATGGCGTTCATAAATAACCTCCTGTTGATAGAGCCGAAACGCCAGGGTATCTGCGGTCAGGCGACAGGGATATAATCCCAAACGCATGGTGCCCCCCAGATCCATCACATCCCGTTGTTCAGGAAGCAGGTTAATCACCGGATTTTGACAGTTGGGATCAAATTCAGCGCTATGGGCATCATTCAGCCCCGCCACATGGCGTGCCCACTCAATCACGGCACACTGCATCCCCAGACACAATCCTAACAACGGTAGTCGATGTTCACGGGCATATTGGAGCGCCATGATCTTGCCATCAATTCCCCGTACCCCAAAACCACCGGGAATAATCACCCCATCCACATCTTGTAAAAACGCAGCGGCCCCTTCCGTTTCCACCTCCTCAGAATTGACCCAGCGGATTTTGAGATCCGCCTCTAGGGCAATCGCCGCATGGCGCAAGGCCTCCATCACCGACAGATAGGCATCATTCAGGCGCACATATTTCCCGACGATCGCGATCGTCACTGGATGGCTAGAGCGATAGAGACCTTCCACCAAATCCTGCCACTGCTTGAGATCCGGTTCCCGTTGCTCCAGTTGCAACAAATCCAATACCTGCGCAGCCAACCCCTCCCGTTCTAACATCAAGGGCACCTCATAAATACTGTTAGCATCCTGGTTGGGGATCACACACTCCGCTGGCACATCACAAAACTCGGACATTTTTTCCTTCAGGCCGGGGGGCAAGGGGCGATCGCAGCGGCAAATCAGGATATCGGGCTGAATCCCGATCGAGCGTAACTCCTTGACCGAGTGTTGGGTCGGCTTGGTCTTCATCTCCTTCGCCGAGGGAATCCAGGGGACAAGGGTCACATGCATATACAGCACCCGCCGCCGCCCCACATCCTTACGAAACTGGCGAATCGCCTCCAGAAACGGCAGGGACTCAATATCGCCGACCGTGCCCCCAATTTCGGTGATCACCACATCCGGATTCGTGTCCTGGGCAACGCGGTGAATGCGCTCCTTGATTTCGTTGGTAATGTGGGGAATCACCTGGACGGTCCCCCCCTGATAGTCCCCGCGTCGTTCTTTATTAATAACCGCCTGGTAAATCGATCCCGTTGTCACGCTATTCAGGCGCGACATGGCCGTATCGGTAAACCGTTCGTAGTGGCCCAGGTCCAAATCGGTTTCCGCCCCATCCTCCGTCACAAAGACCTCACCATGCTGGAACGGACTCATGGTGCCGGGATCGACGTTGATGTAGGGATCAAGCTTGAGGATGGAGACCGAATAATTGCGAGATTTGAGCAAACGTCCCAAACTGGCCGCCACAATGCCCTTGCCGATACTGGAAACGACCCCGCCCGTCACAAAGATAAATTTCGTCATAGTATTGCGTCCGTGCTGGCCGCTTGTCAAAACCCACGCCGTTTATTGTGCCATAGTCTTTTTCCTGCGTTCCCAGATTGCGCCGCGATCGGTCGCACTTGTCTACTTGTCTAGTCCAGCTTGTCTAGTCCAGCGTCAGCACCAACCCTTCGTAGGCCAAGCATGAATACTCGCACATTTCACCCAGTGCAGCCGCAATGCTATCTAGCATCTCGTCATTATGGTTCGGCTCGTGGTGAAAGACGACAAATTGCTTGACGGTCGCAGCTTTGGCAATCTTGAACCCCTCTTGCCAGGTGGAGTGGCCCCAACCCACCTTGGGTGACTTGGGATTGTGGTATTCCTCATCGGTATACATGGCATCGTAGATGAGGATATCGGCATCACGGGCTAGGGTGAGCACATTCTCGTCCAGGCGATCGGGGAAGTGTTCTGTATCAGTGCAATACACCGCCGTCTTGCCCTGCCAGGTGACCCGATAGCCGATCGCGCCATTGGGGTGGTTCAAGTCTCCCAGTTCAATCTGGACATCATCGATCTGGAAGGCTTCACCGTGGGCCAGATCATGGAACTTGAGATCCGCCCGCAGTTGGGGCACGGGGATCGGCGATCGCCCCAGGTGCAAAATGCGATCGTTGAAATGCTCCTCCATCGACCCAGCATCAGGAGGGACGGCACCGTGAATATGGAAGCAATTGCCTTCCTTAAACAACGGCTCAAATAAGGGCACGCCTTGGATATGGTCCCAGTGGTAGTGGGTAAAGAACAGGTAGGCCGTCAGGGTATCCGTCTCCGACAGCGATCGGCCCAGGAGGCGAATGCCCGTTCCCCCATCAAAAACTAGGCGTTTACCCCCCACCCGCATCTCCACACAGGAGGTATTGCCGCCATAGCGCACGGTATCTTTGCCTGGCGTTGGGATGCTCCCCCGGACGCCCCAGAATTCGACCTCAAACCCCGGTTGCGGGGCAGGCATGGAGGCGCAGTCCGGTGCTGGGGACGGGGACAGATGGGTAGGGGGGATATCGGCGGTGGTCTCCATGCGGCAACGGAAGGGGCTAAGGTAGGTGAATCAACAATAATCCAACGTTCGCGATCGTGAGCTTCGGCATCGGTCTTAACCTGAACAAACAACAAACCCAAATAGTTACGTTTTACTGGATTAGGTGGGTTAGTAACGGATATGGGGAACTCGGCAAATGCTAAAAAAGGTCAACTCCCTGCAATCTTCAATGATGGTTTAGCCGATGGGCGGGTTGATCAGGAGGGTCGGTGATCGGATGGGATCTTGGCTCAACCCGCCCCTACAGCATCTTTCACCGTTCATAACTGCACCTGTAAGCGACTAACTCAATCCAGGAATGCCGCATTGTCCCTGATGCCGTAACAAATGATCACAGAGCGTTAGCGCCACCATTGCTTCAACCATTGGCACTGCCCGTGGGAGGACACAGGGATCATGGCGTCCCTTCGCTGCCAGTATAGTTTCTTCTCCCGCTGCCGTCACTGTTTTTTGGGCTTTACGAATCGTGGCAGTAGGCTTAAAGGCGACCCGTAGCAGAATCGGCTCGCCGTTGGCAATGCCTCCCTGGATACCACCAGAGCGGTTGGTACGGGTGCGGGTTTCGCCCCGATCGTCGATGTAAAACTCATCGTTATGTTCGCTGCCGGTTAGCAACGTACCGGCAAACCCAGAGCCGATCTCAAAACCCTTACTGGCTGGCAAGGACATGACGGCTTTCGCCAACTCGGCTTCTAATTTATCGAACACAGGTGACCCCAATCCCCTGGGGACGTTCCGAGCGACGCACTCGACAACACCCCCAATGGAATCCCCCGCATTGCGTACCTGTTCAATCAGGTCAATCATCCGGTCTGCACACTCTGGGTCAGGGCATCGAACTATATTACTTTCTATCTGTTCGCGGGTAACGTGATCCGGATCAATCAGGGCTTCCAGGTGTTGAATCCGTTTTACATAGGCCAGGATTTCCACCCCAGCCGCCTGCTTCAGGATCTTTTTGGCGATCGCCCCGGCGGCAACCCGGCCAATCGTTTCCCGTGCGGAGGAGCGTCCGCCGCCCTGCCAGTTGCGAATACCGTATTTCGCGTCGTAGGTGGCATCGGCATGGGACGGGCGGTAGGTGGTGGCCATATCGCTGTAGTCCTGGGGGCGGGTGTCCTGGTTACGGACGAGGATCGCGATCGGGGTGCCCAGGGTTTTGCCCTCGAAGACGCCGGAGAGGATTTCGCAGCGATCGGCTTCCTTGCGGGGGGTGGTGATTTTACTTTGACCGGGACGACGGCGATCGAGTTCAAGCTGAATTTCGGCGTCCGTGATTTCAATGCGGGGAGGGCAGCCGTCAATAACAACACCCACGCCGCCGCCGTGGGATTCGCCAAAGGTGGTAATGCGGAAGAGATGTCCAAAGGTATTGCCCATGAGGTTGCTTCTGTCGAACTCAGCTTGACTGACGAGAGTCGGTTGATGGACGGGCCAGTCGCCCCAGCCGTCCTTACTCCTATGGTATTACCTCCGGGGTCTTCCCTCAGCGCGGGCCTGTCTGCGGGGAACCGTCGCTCCTTGACGCGCCGCAGCTAGCCACAACAATCCCTTATTTTCCTATGTAGAGAACATACTGGATCTAGGCTAAGCAAAGGTAGCCAGAATTGCCACCGATCGCAACCCTCTCTAACTGCAATCGACTGCAATTAATGCAATCACGTCCCTAATGTTTATCGAAAAACTGGCTTAACCTTTGCCATTTAAGCTACCTAAATTAGGAATTTTACTCAGTGTAATCACCGACGAAATACGGGGATATCCCTGGTAGGATCAAAGCACCTAACATAGATGTCTTAACCTCTAGATAACCTATGAAACGTCGTAATTTTTTATTATACGCTACATTATTTTTGCTTTCAGCCTGCACGGCTACCCCGATCGCGTCTGAGCGTCAGGCAGCAACCGAGTCAGCGAGTCTTCCCATTCAAAAACCAGACAAAATTCGCTTTGCCGTGTCCGATGTCCAAGGCATGGAAGATTTACAGAAAGACTATGAGGCTTTGCGGGTGCTGTTAGCCGAAATTCTTGATCTGCCGGTGGAGTTTTTCCCGGTCGATAGTTATATTGCTGCTGCTGCTGCCCTACAGCAAGACCAGGTTGATCTGGTGTTTACGGGGCCTTCAGAATATGTTGTCATGCGGGCACGGACGAATGCCGTCCCCATCGCTGCCATCAAGCGCGATCGGTATTATCCTGTGCTAGTCACGACTGCCGATAGTGCGGTGAAATCGGTGGCAGACCTCAAGGGGAAAACCATCGCCATGTGGGAAGTCGGCTCCACCAGTGGCTATTTAGGCCCCATGCAGTTCCTCATTGATGCGGGTTTAGATCCCAAAACCGATGTCACGATCGCCCTACTAGCGAAGGAGGGTCTACCCGCCCTGAAGGCCGGCAAAGTCGATGTTTGGGCGGGTTCAATCCGGCGGTATGACACGTTTCTGGAATCTGAAAACCTGACAGAGGCCGATCTACCCATCCTGCGCAAAGGTCCCGATCTTCCCCCCGATCCCTTTGTGGTGAATAGTCGCATGGACGCCGGTTTTGCCGCCGAGATGCAGAAACTGTTCTTCCAAAACCAGTCTAGAATTTTGCAGGCCATTGAACCAGCGGATGGGGCGAAGTTTACAGGGGCCACAATGGTTGAGGTGCAAGATACGGATTATGACTCGATTCGCGCAGCCTATCGAGCGGTTGGCCAGGGAGCATTTTTATAGAAACCCCATCAGACTCAATCAGACTGCTGACGCTAAAAAACTTGTCATCGTTGAAAGGCCATTTCGATATGCCCATCCGGATGAATACGGCCATACAAACCCTCTGGGTGAGACTCTCCAAACCCGGTATTGCGCGTAAGATTGCCTATGGATATGGGGTCGCGATCGGGGTTGCCATTCTGGGTACCAGCCTGGGTTTAGTCGTGGGCGACTATTACCATCGGCAGGCCCAGCGCCAATTGGTGATTGCCCGCCAGCAACAAATTATCCTGAGTAAGTTAGATAAGGAGATCGTAGAAATCCGATCCCATCCCCAGCGCTTGATGATGACCTTTGGAGATACCATCTGGTTTGACTTCGAGCGCACAGCATTTCTAAGTCATGTTGATGATTTGCAAGCGGCGCTCCTTGCCCTGAATACCTTTGTGGCAGAGCATCCCAACGATCTGGCCACAACCGCACAGGAACTTCAGGCCATCAGCCAACGCTATGAGATAAATGTGCAAGCCTATCTGCAATGGGTGCAAAGTTTTTGGGAACACGTTGATCCCCCCAGGCTCACGCCGGCAAGCGTGCCAGCCGCCCAACAAGCCCTATTGGTAGCCATGCGTCAGCAGCCCATGATTGGGATCGAAGTGGAACTAGAACGGTTAGCAGAGCAGCTAGAGCGGGTACTGAATGCAGCGCAGAATCAACAGGTTGTCGCTAATACCCAATTAGAAAGCGCGGAAAGCCTCCGGGTACGGATCATCCTGGCGAGCATGGTGATCGCGGTCCTCATCGCCGCAACGCTGGCAGTATATACCAGCCGGGCGATCGCCCAACCGATCGAGGCGGTAACCCAAGTTGCCGAGCAAGTCAGTCGTGATGCCAATTTTCATTTGCAGGCCCCGGTGCTGACACAGGATGAAGTGGGGGTTTTGGCGATGGCTTTTAACAGCTTGATTCAAAAAGTGGCTTTCTATACCCAGGCCCTAGAGGTTAACCAACAAACCCAGAAGTGTTGAATCCAGATATAAAACTTTACACTTGAGGGTGCGAGAGTCATACAAGCGTTTCTGGAAGCAAATCGTAGCTCCAATGGACGAGCGAACAGCGACGGCTGAGTTCTAGTTGCAAATAGCGAAACTTGT
>NZ_JBRCAD010000131.1:0-7399 GCF_053493415.1 Trichothermofontia sp.
CAACGTCCCGTCCCCCACCGTGCCTCCCCCACCAACTGCATCCCCGACCAAAGTGGTCGTGGGGTTATCGGGGGGCGTCGATAGTTCCGTGGCGGCGGCCCTCCTAGTGCAGCAGGGGTATGACGTGGTGGGCCTCACCCTGTGGCTGATGAAGGGCAAGGGACAGTGTTGCTCCGAGGGGATGGTGGATGCGGCTGCCATCTGTGAGCAGTTGGGGATTCCCCATGAAATTGTGGATAGCCGCGATCGCTTCCAAACCCACATTGTGGATTACCTGATTACGGGTTACGGTGCGGGAATAACGCCCTTACCCTGCTCCCAATGCAATAAGGCGGTTAAATTCGGGCCAATGCTGGACTATGCCCGGCACACCCTAGGGGCCAGCCACGTGGCCACGGGTCACTACGCCCAGGTCCGCTACGATGCCGATCGCGATCGGGTGCAACTCCTCCGGGCCGTCGATCACAATAAGGATCAGTCCTATTTTCTCTATGACCTGCCCCAGTCCATTCTGGCCCACCTCCTGTTCCCCCTCGGCAATCAGACCAAGGCTGATACCCGGCGCATTGCCAGCGAGCTGGGCCTGAAGACGGCTGACAAGCCGGAAAGTCAAGATCTGTGTTTGGTTGAGTCCCACGGCTCCATGCGCACGTTTCTTGATCAGTACCTCGCCCCCAAGGCTGGGGATATTGTTGATCGAGAAGGGACGGTGTTGGGGCAACACCAGGGTATTCACCACTACACGATCGGACAACGCCGGGGGATTGGCGTCGCCGCCGCTCAACCCTTATACGTGATTGGCCTGGATGTGGCTCGCAATCAAGTAATCGTGGGCGATCGTACCCAGGCCACCCGGTCCGACTGTACCGTGCGGCAGGTCAACTGGGTGTCGATCGCAGCCCCCTTAACCCCAATCGAGGCTAGCGTCCAAATTCGCTATCGTACCCCCGCGATCCCGGCCACGATCTGGCCGTTACCGGATGCCCGCGCCAAAATTGTATTTAGGGAGCCGCAGTTTGGCGTTACTCCAGGGCAAGCCGCAGTTTGGTATGAAGGGGATTGCCTACTGGGCGGTGGCCTGATTGAACCAGAAGCGGCTACGGCAACCCACCCGTGAGGAGTGTTGACATATTTCTGCAAACATAACTACCGTCAAAACGGTCTCGAATGGTTACGCTTTGACACAGGCTCGTGGTACAGGCAACCAGAGATTACTTATATTTAAGTCAAAAGTGTCTCGAATTATTACCTTTTTGCTCAGGGTTGCGGCAAAGGTCAATAACTTAAGTTAGATTACCTTCAAAGGCGTTGTGTCCTGATCGAAAACGTCGGCATTTTTTTCGGGATGCATCAAGGACTTTTCAAGGGGTGTTCTGCTGATCGGGCGATCGGGCGTCAGCACTTGGCTTTCCCAATTCAACCCTCACGGCGGGAACATTGAAAATGCCAACACTGTCCTTCATTCCTTAAGGGGCTAGTCTAGTCAATAGCGCTATGCTCGATGGAAGGGTGAGTTGTCAGTGTGATTGGGTGGACTACCGACAAACGATAGGGATGGGCAGTGATGTCCACGACGACTGGGTTGGTATTCAGTTACCAGCCGCCACCTCTCCTTCAATAGGCTTTGTGCTGCTATGAAGCTTTCACCCTTTACCCACTACTATTTGCGTAAGCTATTGCGTGAGCGGCTCGATCGATCATCCACGCCAGCGACGATGTCGGCCCCAGTCAGGGAAAGCAACTTAAACGAGGTACTCGATAAACTCTATCCCAGTGAACCTAGCATTAGTATTGCGGTGAAAGAGCTGGAAAATTTGGTCAATAACCACCAATGGATTACCACCAAACATATTCAGAGCCAGGCGGACACGACTGCCATTGAGGATCGCATCTTACAGATCTTTGAGCCGACCCAAGTGGCGGCCCGATCCCAACTAGAAGCCTCATTTGACCATACCCCGTCCCTGAAGCCGGTTGAGACTTCCCCCCGCGAGGCCCTGCAGGCCAAGCTCAACCGTCAACCCTTGGGGGTATGGTTAGTTGAGGCGGGCCTATTAACGCCCTATCAGGTCAAAGTTGCCCTAGTGGATCAGCAACACCAACCGCGTTATCGCTTTGGCGAGGTACTCCTATCGCGGGCCTGGATTAAGGCTAAGACCCTAGAGTTTTTCCTGCATTTGGAAAGGGCCTTTACGCCGGAATTCCACCGCCTCAAGCTGGGACAGCGCCTCCAGGCGGCTGGTTTGGTGTCTGAAGCCGATATTCAAACCGCGATCGCCCAGCAACGGCAGCAGCACCAACTGCGCCTCGGACAAATTTTCTTCCTGCAAGGGCTGATTCAACCCAAAACGGCTGATTTCTTTGCCCAATTCTAGGACGTAGGTCGGTACTTTGCTTGATGCCAAGGGCGCAGTCAAGATTAGTCAATATAAACCAGCAGACCTTGTTGGGCGGCTGCCGTCTGTTGTAGAAACGCCCGAAGTTGCTGAAAATAGGCCAGTAAGTAGGCACGGACTTCAGCCTCTGAATCCTCCCCGAAGGTAGGATAAATTTCGGCTGCTTGCAGGCGCTCCAGCGAACAACGATCGCAAAAAGCCTGGTCATCCACTGTTGCTAGCCCGGTTGCGATGACGGCCACTTCGGCAGCCCGAAATGATCGGGCGGGGCCATAGCCAACATCCTCCTCCCCGATCGGCGTCCCCCCGATCACCAGAAATGCCTCTGGGAAGGTGCCTCCCCAGGCATCACCAGTCAGGAGGTAGTGAATACCGTGCCAAGCCTTGTCAAGGCTGAGGTAATCAGAATTGGGGTCATCAGGGGCCGCATCAATGATTGCATAGATAGCATCCGGATGGGCCAGAAGGTCGTCAATGCACTCATCGCTAACCTGCCGCAGGTTGCCGATCAAACTCATGGTCAGGATGCCTCCAGAAAAATAAGACATCGCCCCTTCGAAAGGCTTAGGGTAAGCAGGACTCACCCGTTTGGGCTAAGGGTCAAAGCCATACATCTTAAGCTTGGCACTGTACTAGTGCAGCGCATAATTAATTATGCAACGTTTGTAGTTCAGGCTTTAGCCTGCAACGCCTCAAGTCGCTACTACCAACGTTGCGAAACTTTATGTTTACTGTACTAGTAGTTTGTCATACCTAAAATGATGGGTTGTCGGTTGGCGTCGAGACTGCGCAACCCAACACGCTCACTGACTTTGTTGGGTCGCACTGCGTTTGACCCAACCTACCCAATTAACCTTGACAGACGACTAGGGCCGCCGTGATTGCGACATTGATTGCGACAGGGCAAAAGGCGACTGGCAAGGCCGCTGATCCGGACAGCCGATCGCCTGTTCGGTTAAGGCAAGGTGGGGATGCACGGTACATTTCAGCCGATAGTCACCCGTGAAGTACTGACAGCGGGCACAGGGAATCCGATGCAAATGCTGGCTACGGCGCACACCTTCCCGCATAGCCCCCCACAAACTGGCCGCGACCAACAACATGAGTAGCCATGCCAAAACGGCACAGAGGGGTACTAAGTAGGGCTGAAGTGCCACCAGAAAGGAATAAAGCATCAGCAACACAGGCTATACGTGGGGAGGGTTCATGGGGCAAACCCGTTGGGCTGAGGGTATTATCGCGAGGGAAGACCCAAAATTGAAAGACAGAGTTAAGAAACTCTACAAATCTTAAACTGCGACCTAGGTGAATGGCTGCAACCGCTTGCCAAGTGCTCTGTGCTAGCGCTACGTTGCGTAAACGACTAGAATAAAATCGTTCTCTCTGGATTTGGGAAGCTCTGCCGCGATTCGTGCAGCGTTCGTATAGCGTCTCCACCGGAGAATGGCTATGGGAACTGGTAAATGATTGCGATGGCTGTGGAGCGCTCAGGTAGCGGTTGAACGAGCGCCAAGGAGATAGGCGTAGTGAGTCGTGAATAGCCAGTCCCAACGGCTAATTCCTCCCTCCTAATTCCTCACTCCTAACTTCCTTGTAGGCTTGCATTGACTCCTGCCAACAGCCCCTGAGTGTTGCGATCACGTAGCGTCTCCGATGGAAAATTGCGTAGCGTCTCCGACGGAAAATCGCCCAGCAACGCCGACGGTCGATCGCGGGTAAGCCATTCCTACACGCCGAGAAGCTGAACCTGTAAGCTAAGGACTAAGCGCTACATGGATTTTTCGATTCGGACACTTCTGTCAAACTTCACCGATGACAAATTGGTTGCCCCTAAAGCTCTAGAAAAAAAACTAGGGTGTGAAGAGGAAACGAGCCAACACCAACTTCAGATTGCCCTCGATGCGCTGGAAAAAATTGGCATCCTGACTAAGGAACGGGGTAAGTATCGGCGTGTGGTTGAGGAGGGCGTAATCGAAGGGAAGCTGCGATGTTCCAGTAAAGGGTTTGGATTTGCCATTCAGGATGCGGAGGAGGCGGATGATGTCTACATTCGTGAACAGTACCTCAGCAATGCCTGGAATGGCGATCGCGTCTTGGTGAAGGTCATGCGGGAAGGGGGACGGAAGCGCAGTCCCGAGGGTGAGGTGCGGCTGATTCTGGAGCGGGCCAATAGTTCGGTGCTGGCCAAGGTTAAACAAACGGACACGGGTGAATATCGAGCCGTGCCCCTCGACGATCGCCTGTTGTTTGAGGTTGATCTGGTGCCTCAAGCTGAACCGGATTTGGCAGCGGCGGTGGATCACCTCGTCAATGTTGCGGTCCTGCGCTATCCCTTGGGGCAACATCCGCCCCTGGGCAAGGTTGTCCAGATCCTGGGGACGGACGCCGAAGCCGCAGCCGATATCGATATTGTTTGCTGTAAGCATAGCCTGCCGCGAACGTTTCCAGACGCGGTTTTACGCGCCTTGTCCAGTCTGGATCTCACCCTGAGCAAAGCGGAGATCAAACAACGGGAAGATCTGCGGAGCACCCCCACGATCGCGTTTTTGGACGCCCATTCAGCCGCAGCCCCGATCGAGTGTGCGTTCTCACTGGCCAAGACATCGGCGGGCCACTGGCGCTTGGGGGTGCATATTGCCGATGTGACCCGCCTGGTCCCGATGGACTCTGCCCTCGATCGCGAAGCCCGACGACGGGGGGTGGCCATCCCCCTGGGGAAGCTACGGATTCCCATGCTACCGGTGGCGATCGTCGAGGCCGCCGCCCTCCAGCCCGACGAGGACCGGATGGCAATTTCCCTCTTGGCCACCCTCGATCGCGAAGGCCAGCTACTGGAGTTTGAACTTCAGCCCACCGTTGTCCGGGTGGATCAGGCGGTGACAGCGGCACAGGTGGCGGCGATCGTGGAGCCAGATGCCCCCAAGGGGGCGCGGACGGATCTCCCAGCAGCGATGGTTGATCTGGTGAAACAATGCTTTGAGTTGAGCCAAATTCTTAAGGAACAACGGCGACAACGGGGCGTCTTTGAACTGAGTCTCCCCTGCCAGCAGCTACCAGGAGACACCCCGGATGCACCCCCCACTATCCTGACCCGCCTACCCTACGATGACATGGGAACGGCGGGAGTTGTGGTGACGGCGGCCTCACCGAGCCGAGCGATTGTGGCGGAACTGACGATGCTGACCAACCAGTTAGCGGCACTCCATTTCCAATCCCTGGACGTTCCTGCCTTTTACCGGGTGCAACCGCCCCCAGATCTGGAGGATGTGCAGGAACTGATGCAACTGGCGGCAGGGCTAGGGGTCACGCTTGCCCTGGAGACTGATGATCAGGTGCAGCCCGAAGACTATCAGCACTTTATTCAGCAGTTTGCCACGGCGGCCTCCCAACGGGTACTCACCTACTTGCTGCTGGATACCCTCAAACCCGTCACCTATAGCCCCCAAGCGGGTGCCCATTTTGGGCTAGCACTGAGTACTGGGTATGCCCAAATCACCTCGCCGCTAGAGCGTTATGCTGATCTGATGCAACTGCGCACATTGGAAGCCGTGTTCACCGAGGGGCGCGATCGGCGCTCGACGCGCTCGAAGGAGCGGGTTAATCTTCGCCACAGTGAATGCCACGGCAAGATTAATTGGAATGTCCTGCCCCCCGATAGCCAGCAGGAACTCATGAGCCAGATGCAAACCCTGGTAGGGCCGCTGAATGAGCGGGAACGGTTGGCCCAGGAAGCGGAGGCCGATCTGGCGGGGCTGAAAAAGGCCGAGTTCATGAAGGCCCATACCGGTAGTGTGTTCCCCGGCTTAGTGACCGGCGTCCAGTCCTACGGCTTTTTTGTTGAAATTGAAGACACGCTGGTGGAGGGATTAGTACACGTCAGTTCGCTGAAGGACGACTGGTATGAGTTTGATCCCAAACAACAGCGACTCGTTGGGCGCAAGAGCCGACGTCAGTATCGCTTGGGCGATCGCGTTGAAGTCCAGATCAAGAGCGTGGATTACTATCGTCAACAAATTGATCTCGGCGCAGTGGGGGGTGGTAGCGAAAGTGCGGAAGCCATTCCCTCGGATATTGAGGCCAGCCCAGAGGAGGTGGAAACCTCCCCGGCCCAACGCCGCCGTCGCCGTCGGCACGATTATCCCGAAGAGGAATAGATGGGACACAGACCGCTGATTATTGGTGTCACGGGCGCATCGGGATTGATCTATGCGGTGCGGACGCTCAAGTTTTTGCTAGAGGCTGGATACGCGATCGACCTGGTGGCCTCCAAGTCCACCCATCAGGTGTGGCAGGCAGAAAACCAAGTGCGGATGCCCCTAGATCTGGCGCAGCAGGCCCACTTCTGGCGCGAGCAGGCGGGTGTTCCCCAAGCCGGGAGCTTGACCTGCCATGCCTGGGGCAATGTGGGAGCCACGATCGCCAGTGGTTCCTTCCGGACCCTAGGGATGCTGGTGATTCCCTGTAGCATGAGTACGATCGCCAAACTGGCCACAGGGCTGAGTACGGACTTGTTGGAACGGGCGGCAGATGTGCAATTGAAGGAGGGGCGACCGTTGGTGGTGGTCCCCCGCGAAACCCCCTTCAGCCTCATCCACCTGCGTAACCTAACGACCCTGGCCGAGGCGGGCTGTCGGATCGTACCGGCCATTCCGGCCTGGTACCATCAACCGCAAACGATTTGGGATTTGGTCGATTTTGTGATCGCTCGTGCCCTGGATCAATTGGCGATCGACTGTGTGCCCCTCGCGCGATGGCAGGGAAACAACTTAGGGGGGAGGGAGGATTAGATTTGAGATTTGAGATTTGAGATTTGAGATTTGAGATTTTCTGCATCGTCAGTAAGCATCATCAGTAAAGGGTGAAAGTGTATGGCAGCGGGCCGCTTCTTTGTGGGACTGGGATTGTTGGCTGGGGGGGGGATCTTCCTGGCCCAAAATTTGTCCCGATCGCTGCCGCTAGTTGTGTTGGGGCAACCCACGATCGGGCTGCCGGTGGGGGTGTGG
>NZ_JBRCAD010000132.1:0-11927 GCF_053493415.1 Trichothermofontia sp.
GCCCCCAGCGGGTCCCCCCTATGCAACGGGCCATCTGGGGGCTAGTCAAACACCATTCCTCGTGTCGAGGGCGCGACCAGCGCCCTTTTTGCTGTTTATGGAAACAGTTGGCAGGGGATACAGCCGTTCCCTCTTTAATGAAGGTACTGTCAAGCCTTGTAAACAAGGGGCTTAAGCCCCTTGTCTGTACCTCAGCAAGTCTGGAAGTGCTGTAGCAGTTTGCTACGATCAGGGCTGGCAGTTGTCACGATGGGCGTTACTCAAACCAATGGAGATTATTCCTGCGATCGATTTACTAGGGGGTAAATGTGTCCGGCTTTACCAGGGGGACTATGGTCAGGTCGAACAATTTGGCGATGATCCGGCCCAGGTGGCGATGCAGTGGGTTGCGCAAGGGGCAACCCGGCTCCATTTGGTAGACCTGGACGGAGCCAAGGCGGGAGAACCCGTGAACCTACCCGCGATCGCTGCTATCTTAGACCGTTTGGCCGATGCTCCAACTCCCGTGCACGTGGAGGTGGGAGGGGGACTCCGCACCCGAGCCAGTGTTCAGCAGGTGTTAGACCTGGGGGTACAGTGGGCGATCCTGGGGACGGTGGCGGTTGAAAACCCCGCTTTAGTCGCCGAACTGTGCCAAACCTTTCCCCAGCAGATCATCGTTGGGATTGATGCCCGCGATGGCCAAGTTGCCACACGGGGCTGGTTGGAAACGTCCACCGTTGCAGCCACAACCCTGGCTAGACAAATGGCAGCGATCGGGGTGGCGGCCATTATCTACACCGATATTCAGCGGGATGGCACCCTCCAAGGCCCCAACCTCACGGCCCTGCGGGAAATGGTGGATCAGTGTCCCATTCCTGTCATTGCCTCTGGTGGCATGAGTTCGGTGACGGATTTACTGAGTTTGTTGGGGCTGGAAGCCGCTGGTTTGACTGGGGCGATCGTGGGGCGGGCACTCTATACCGGGGATATTAGCCTCCACGAAGCCCTGCAAGCCGTGGGACCCGGTCGCCTCCAGGACCTCCCCCCCGATCTCGGCCCGTCGCGTTTTGCCTGATGATATTGGGTGGCCCTCACCCCAACTCCTTGCCCACAGGGAAAGGGGCTTCAAGCCTGCGCATTCGCCTGACTCTCGCCCAGTTTGGGAGGGGGCTGGCATTCCCCTATGCCCAGGCCTCCGCCTGTTGGCGTTCCGCCGCAATCAGCCGATCACGCAGGGCAGTCCAGTCGGTTTGGACAGCCGTCGTATCCTGGTGAAGCTGCCCGGACTGGAGGTAGAGAACCCGTGTACAGAACCGTTCGACCAGATCCAGTTGGTGGTTAACCATGAGCAGGGTGAGTTGGGCAGTTTGGCACAAATCTTGCAACCGTGACAGTAAAAATTCAGCCCGTCCCGCATCCAGGGAGGCCGTCGGTTCGTCCAGCAGCAGCACGGTTGTGATCGCCTGGGAATCGGGGGGTAAGGTAACCAGGGCACGGGCGATCGCGACTTGCTGACGCTGGCCCACCGATAGGTTGAGTTCCGTGCGATCGCGCCACTCCGAAGGTAGACGTAACTGTTCTTGCCAGTAGTCCACCTGCTGTTGCACCCTCGCGCGATTTAGACCCCGCAGTTTGAGCGGATAGGCAAGGCTCTCAGCCACGGTCATCCCCAGCAGTTTAGACTCCTGCGGCACCAGGCTAACCTGACGGCGTAGCTGCAAAATCGGGATGTGCTGAAGTGCCTGTCCGTCCAAGCGGATGTGCCCCTCCGTCGGGTCGCTGAGGCGATTGAGCAAGCGCAGGAGGCTCGTCTTGCCCGCACCCGCAGGCCCCACAATGGCGACAAACTCACCGGGAGCCACACTAAAACTAATGTCCTGGAGCAAGGTGACCCCATGCAGAGGATTACCCGCCGTCTGGGAGAGGCGTTGGCTAACCTGGCTCAATTGCAGACGGGGAACAGGGGGAATGGAGAAATGGACCATAACAGCTTGCTTCGCTCCCTAGGACTGAGTGATCGGGGTAGTATTTGGGGAGAATACCACTGACAAGTCACGCAACGATGGGTGATCAGCGCTGGCGCAAACGCCAAGGACAACCATGACCGATATTCAAGCCATTATCGTTGAAGACGACAAACCCACCCGCATCGCCCTGCGCACGGCCCTGCGATCGCAACCGGGCATTGAGGTCGCTAGCGCAGCCACGAATGGGGAAACGGGTCTAGTCTGGCTGGCATCGCTCGATCATGGATGTCGCCGTTGTCGATGCCACCTTGCCCGATATGCCCCTGTATCCCCAAAATGCAGGCCGTCCAGGTCGCGTCCTATCTGCAACCTTCAAAACTGCCGGTTTTAGTCCCAGCCGCACTGGACGCAGAGAAGTCAAATATTCTCGCAGCGGGCGTGTAGGGCGTTTGCCATAAAGATGTACCGATCGCCGAATTGGCAGACCTGCTCCGCAAAGTCCCTGCTGCCTGAACAATAAGGGAGAAGCCCAACCCTGAGCCGTCGATCGTCATCAAGGTTAGCTTCTCCCCCGGTGATTCAATGAATTGGGTGAGGATTGCTATACCATAAACACTATGCCTGCGTGGATTTGTAGCCATATTTGCAATTTGAAGGTGTTTATGAAACGTTATTTGTCGTCTCTGTTAGCGTTTGTGCTGGTTGTGGTGATGGGTGTCACAGGCTGTAGCAACAACTCCCTCCTGACGGGCAACTATCGTCAAGATACCCTGACCCTGGTGGAAAGCTTGCGGACGGCGATTAACCTGCCCGACGATACCCCCGACAAGGCCGCCGCGCAGGCCCAAACCCGCCAATTGATCAACGACTACGCCGCCCGCTACCGTCGCGATAGTTCCCTAGAAAAGCTGCCTTCGTTCACCACCATGCGCACGGCCCTGAATGGTCTAGCTAGCCATTATGCAGCCTATCCCAACCGCCCCATTCCCCAAAAACTCAAGAACCGCCTCGAACAAGAGTTTACCCAAATTGAAGGTGCCCTCAATCGCGGTGCGTAATCCCCGGCGGGGGGAGAGATGCGCCCGGAGGGGTGCTGCCCATCAGAAATCAGCGAGGACTGTCTATGGTTAGGCGGTTGAATCGACGCCAAGTCTTGCAATACAGCTCTCTGGCCTTAGCCAGTAGCCTTCTGTGGGCCTGCAATAATCCGGCCCCAATGGGGCAATCCTCCCCCGACGCAACCGCTAGCCCCAGCCCAGCCGGCCCTCTGGATCAGGTCACCTTTGGCACCAACTGGTATGCCCAGGCGGAACATGGGGGTTTTTATCAGGCCGTGGCTACGGGCATTTACGCGGACTATGGACTGGACGTGACCATTCGGATGGGGGGGCCTCAGGTTAATGGCACCCAACTGTTGATGGGGAAGGCCGTTGATTTTTTCATGAATAACGGGACTGATGCCATTATTGCCATTCAGGAAGGCATTCCCAAGGTGACCGTGGCCGCGATTTTCCAGAAGTCACCCCAGGTTTTAATTGCCCATCCCAATACGGGGGTTAATACCCTCGCCGATCTCAAGGGCCGCCCCATCTTTGTCTCCAAGGGGGCTGCCGTCAGCTATTGGCCCTTCCTCCGGCAAAAGTTCGGTTTTACCGATGATCAGCAGCGTCCCTATAACTTCAATGTTGCGCCCTTCCTGGCAGATAAACAATCAGCCCAGCAGGGGTATCTCACCTCAGAGCCGCTGACGGTACAGAAAGAGGGTGGTTTTGAACCGGTGGTCTTCCTACTGGCTGACTATGGCTACACGCCCTATGACACGACGATTGAAACCCGCCGGGAAATCGTTGAGCAAAACCCAGATTTGGTGCAGCGCTTTGTGGATGCCTCGATCAAGGGTTGGTACAGCTATCTAGAGGGTGACCCCACCCCCGCTAACGAGTTGATCAAGCGGGAAAATCCCCAGATGACGGATGAATTGCTGGCCTACGGCATGGCCAAAATGAAGGAATATGGCATTGTGGTCTCGGGTGAGGCAACAACCCAGGGGATTGGCGCAATGGTGGACGATCGCTGGCGGGCACTCTTTGAGACGATGCGAGCCGAGGGAGTGTTTAAGCCAGATACCCCCTATCAAGAAGCCTATACATTACAATTTGTTAATAAAGGGGTTGATTTTTATCGTCAATAGCCGATGAACACTTGCGAATGAACGACAGCATTGCCTTTAGCCTCAACCACGTCAGTAAGGTCTTTGCCAATGGGACGGTGGCTCTACAGGACATGCACTTAACGGTGCAAGCCTCCCAGTTTATTAGCCTGGTGGGGCCGTCGGGCTGTGGGAAAAGTACAGTCCTGCGGCTAGTCGCCGGTTTAAGCGCGTTATCAACGGGGCGCATTGAGTGGGGATTGGATAGCCCAACCCCATCGCCGCAGCGTGTCCAAAATCCTCAAAACCTGGCTTTTGTTTTCCAGGAAGCGGCCCTGATGCCTTGGGCGACCGTGCTGGATAATGTGTGTTTGCCTTTGAAGCTAAGCGGCTTGTCGCGGCGATCGGCCCAGATTGCCGCCCAGGAGGCGCTGCATTTGGTGGGGTTATCGGGTTGCGATCGCCACTATCCCCGCGAACTGTCTGGGGGCATGAAAATGCGGGTGTCGATCGCCCGTGCCTTGGTGACCCAACCCAGCCTCTTACTCATGGATGAACCCTTCGGTGCCCTGGATGAAATTACGCGCAGCAAGCTCAACAACGATCTCCTGGATCTGTGGCAGCAAAAGCGTTGGACGGTCTTGTTTGTCACCCATAATATTTACGAAGCGGTTTATCTTTCCCAACGGGTGATTGTCATGGCTCCGCGACCGGGGCGGGTGATTGCCGATGTGACCATTGATGCGCCCTACCCCCGCACCGAGGCATTTCGCACGTCAGAGATCTGTAATCAATACTGTCGGGAAGTGTCGGCCCATTTGTCTGAAGCGATGCAGCCGGATCGGATTGACCCGTCGTTGTCTTCGGTGGCTTGAGTTGGATTTTAGATTTTAGATTTTTGGGAATTAGTCAAGGTTGGATGGGAAGGAAGTGATGAGTGACGATCGGCCTACGGCTTTAACGAATCACAAGGCTTTGCCCCCACCTGGATCGACTCCCTTGCCCCCCCCAAGTGTATGGGGCGGGGGGGGGAGGCGCTGGCGGCGGCTGGCCACACCGGAAGTCATTGCGCCTGTGGTCGTGGGGATCTTATTTTTAATGCTGTGGGAAGGCTTTGTGCGTGTGGCTCAGATGCCGACCTATCTGTTGCCCGGCCCGCTCCTGGTGTTCCAAACACTGATTCAGGATTGGCCGATTCTCTTGCCGTCGCTGCTGGTGACGCTGAAAATCACGATCGTGGCGTTTATAACCGCTGCGGTTTTGGGACTGCTAATTGCGATTTTGTTTACCCAAAGTAAGTGGATTGAGCGGAGTTTTTTCCCCTATGCGGTGATTCTACAAACCACGCCGATTGTGGCGATCGCGCCATTGATTATCATCTGGTTACGCAATAATACCTTTGCGGCGATGATTGTGTGTGCCTGGATCGTGGCGTTTTTCCCGATTTTGTCGAATACGACCTTGGGGTTAAATAGTGTCGATCGGAATTTGCTGGATCTCTTCAAGCTCTATCGCGCTAACCGTTGGCAAACCTTAATTTACTTACGCTTACCCGCAGCCATGCCCTACTTTTTAGGCGGGTTGCGCATTAGTGGCGGCTTAGCCTTGATTGGGGCGGTTGTGGCTGAGTTTGTGGCAGGGACAGGGGGACAAAAAGTGGGATTGGCGTACCAGATTTTAATGGCGAGTTATAACCTGCAAATTCCGCGAATGTTCGCAGCCTTGATACTGATCACCTTGTTAGGGGTGTTAATTTTTGTCATGCTTGCCGTGATTTCTGATCTCCTCTTGCGCCATTGGCACGAAAGCGCCATCCGCCGGGATATTTAGTGCGGTGTCTAGGGCAATGTCTAGCTAGCCAAAACCGGGCGGCGATCGTCCCTTTGTTAACATGGACTTATGCCATTGAGCCAATAGCCAGTGGCTTTTGCTGCATTGGGGGAGATCATTATGCTCGCAAGCTCACTGTCGCACCCCTATCATGAACTGTCGCCACCAGAAGTTATTAAAGTTTGTGATAGTTATCTGGAAACCGGGCTAACTCCAGAGGAAGTCGCCCGTCGAGGGGAAATCTACGGTTGGAATCAACTGCCTGTACATCCCGGTAAACCTGCCTGGTTCAAGTTCCTGCTGCAATTCCACCAACCGCTGCTCTATATCCTGCTCATTGCCGGAACGATTAAGGCGTGCTTAGGGGTATGGACCAATGCTTTCGTCATTTGGGGGGTAACGGTTATTAACGCCATCATTGGCTACGTGCAGGAAGCTAAGGCTGAGGGGGCGATCGCATCCCTGGCTAAGGCAGTCACAACGGAAAGTACAGTCCTGCGGGAGGGGCAACTCCTGCAAGTTCCCTCCCAGGAGTTGGTGGTCGGGGATATTGTGTTACTCACCTCCGGGGATAAGGTGCCTGCCGATTTACGGCTGCTCAAAACCCGTGATTTGCAGATCGATGAATCGGCCCTGACGGGGGAATCGGTGCCCGTGAGCAAGGCGATCGCGCCGCTGCCCAAGGAAACGCCCCTAGCGGAACGGGTGAATATGGCCTATGCCGGAAGTTTTGTCACCTTTGGCCAGGGAACAGGGATTGTCGTGGCCACTGCTGCAGCAACGGAAGTCGGGAAGATTTCCCAGGCGATGGCACAACGGGTGAACCTCAATACCCCCCTGACGCGTAAATTTGCCAAGTTCAGCCGCATTTTGCTCTACGGCATCCTCACCCTGGCGACCTTAACCTTTGTGATCGGCTGGAGCCAGGGGGAAGACCTGCTGAAGATGTTTGAAGCCGCCGTGGCTCTGGCAGTGAGCGCCATCCCGGAGGGGTTACCAGCGGTGGTGACGATTACGCTGGCGATCGGGGTGAACCGCATGGCCCGCCGTCATGCCATTATCCGTAAGCTCCCGGCGGTGGAAGCCCTGGGCAGTGCTACCGTAATTTGCTCGGATAAAACGGGGACCCTGACTGAAAACCAGATGACTGTGCAGGCCATCTACGCTGGGGGCCAGTCTTACCAGGTTAGCGGCAGTGGCTATAGCCCCAAGGGGGACATTGTTTACCGGGGAGCAGCGGGGGAAACCCAGTCCCTGGGGGAGACCTTACCCCCAGCCCTAGCAGCCTGTTTGACCGCCGGACTCCTCTGCAATGATGCCCAACTCAGGCAAACGGGGGAACATTGGACTGTCGTGGGCGACCCTACCGAAGGTGTCTTGATCACCGCCGCCGCTAAAGCCGATCTCACCCCAGCGGGCCTTGCGGCCACCCACCCGCGCTTGGATGCCATTCCGTTTGAGTCCCAATACCAATATATGGCGACCCTCCACGATACGGTGCCGCCCCTGATCTACGTTAAAGGATCGGCGGAGGCTCTTTTGCGCCGCTGCGATCGCCAGATGAATGCCCAGGGAGAAGCCGTGCCCCTGGATGTCGGTGCGATTGAGTCAGTCGTCGCGACCCTCACCGGACAGGGCTTGCGGGTGTTGGCCTTTGCCCAGAAACTCGGCCAGCCCCACCAACACGCGATCGACCATAGTGATATCGAACGGGATCTCGTCTTCCTGGGTTTCCAGGGCATGATTGATCCCCCCCGACCCGAGGCGATCGCGGCGGTCCATGCCTGCCAGTCAGCCGGGATTCGCGTCAAGATGATTACGGGGGACCATATTGCCACCGCCTGCACGATCGCCCAACGCATGGGCATTGCCCTGACCGAGCCGGTCGCTGCCTTCGAGGGCCAACAATTAGCCAAAATGGACGATCGGGATCTGGCCCAGGCCGTGGTTGAAGGGGATGTGTTCGCACGGGTGGCCCCCAGCCAAAAGCTGCGACTGGTGGAAGCGCTCCAGTCCAAGGGCGAGATTGTGGCCATGACCGGGGATGGCGTGAATGACGCGCCCGCCTTGAAACAGGCTGATATCGGGGTCGCGATGGGTAAGGGGGGCACGGAAGTGGCCCGTGAGGCAGCGGATATGCTGTTGACGGATGATAACTTTGCCTCGATCGCGGCGGCGGTGGAAGAGGGGCGGGCGGTCTATCAAAACCTGCGCAAGGCGATCGCGTTTTTGTTGCCCGTGAATGGCGGGGAGTCGATGACCATTCTGATTAGTGCCTTGCTAGCCAGAGCGTTACCCATTCTCTCGTTGCAAGTCCTGTGGTTGAACATGATCAACTCCATCACGATGACCGTTCCCTTGGCGTTTGAACCGAAGTCCCAAGGGTTAATGCAACAGCCGCCGCGTCCTCCCCAGGAGCCGTTGCTGACGACTAAACTTCTGCGCCGAATTCTGGCGGTGTCCCTCTTTAATTGGGTGTTGATTTTCGGAATGTTTGAATGGGCGGAATCCAGTACGGGTGATATTGCCGTTGCTCGGACGATGGCGATCCAATCGCTGGTGGCGGCTCGGATTGTATATCTCCTCAGTATTAGTCAACTGGGGATTAGTCTCTGTCACTGGGTTCAGGGGAAAACGCGATCGATTACCCATGCGCCTATCTTAATTCTGGGGATTGCGATCGCGGTGGGCTTACAGGTTGTCTTTAGCCAGGTGCCCATGATGAATTGGCTGTTTCAGACGGCTCCCCTGACCGGGCAGCAGTGGTTGATTTGCCTATTGCCCACCTTGCCCATGATCCCGGTTGCTATCTTAAGCAATTGGCTTGACCCAGGGTTACTACACGTGCGTAAACCCATCTTGCCATAGGCTCCTAACGGGAATTTCGCCTCAGATCGGGCGTGGGGAGTGGGGTCAAGTTCAAGCCCCGATCGCGTTGCCGCCGGGTGAGTATGATGCGGTGCTTATGGTGACGGATGCAGCAGATCAGGATCATTCAGGGGGGAGCGGGCACAGGCGATCGTGCGGCGTTATGTCCCGGCGGGGCGGCAATGATCGGCTGAGTTGATTCAGGCCCGTCGCCGATCGGGGGTCTAATTTTCTTGTGATATCTTTGACGTAGATTGGGTATCAATGCCATGTCTGAAAAGCTGACTATTGCGGAAGCGCAGGCCCAGTTGCCGGAATTGCCTGCTCGGTTGGCAAGGGCACCGATCGTGGTGATGCAGGATGATCAACCGGCGATCGTGATGCTGAACCCTGATGAGTTTGCGTCGTTGCTGGAGACGTTAGAGATTTTGTCCGATCGCGCGTTGATGGCCAGTATTCGGGAGGGGATAGCACAGGCTGAGGCGGGGCAAACGGTGAGTTTAGAGACGGTTAGGGCGCAGCTAGGGTTGTGAGATGGCGTCTGATCGGGTTTATCGGGTTGTTTTAACGGTTGAGGCGCAAGCGCTTTTAGCGGCGATTAAGGACCGTCGGGAGCAGCAGTTAATTGTGGCTCGGTTGGAGAAGCTGAAGTCTGAACCAGAGAAGCAGGGTAAGGCGTTAAGCAATGAGTTGGCTGGTTATCGTAGTGTGCGAGCCGTGGGTCAGCGGTATCGCATTGTTTACCGGGTTAATCAGGCTTTAGTGACGGTGGTGATAGTTGGGATGGGCCGCCGTAGAGAGGGGGAGAAGGCAGATATTTATGCGATCGTGAAAAGGATGCAATTAGATTGGCAGGAAGGGCAGGTGGGCGATGAATCCTAATTTGGCGGGGGCTGAGGGTTGGTTGCGGTTGGGGCAGGCGCAGTTTGAGGCGGGTGAGTATCGGGAGGCGCTTGAGTCGGTGAAGCGTGCTTTGGAATTGAACTCGGACTTGGCTGCTGCGTTGAGTTTGAAGATAGAAATTTTGGAGAAGCTAAACGCATCGATCGCGATTAATGAAGTCCCTAAAAATCCGGCGGATGAGGCTACACGTTGGGCTAATCAGGGGAATCAGTTGTTGGATGGGGGGCGTTATGAGGAGGCGATCGCTTGCTATGACAAAGCATTAGCGATTAAGCCAGATTATGTAGTTTGGGATGGGCGCGGGACGGCGTTTTGGTATTTGCAGCGGTATGAAGAAGCACTGGCTAGTTATGATCGGGCGCTAGAACTTAGTCCTAATAGTCATTATGTTTGGGAAAATCGAGGGATTTCCCTAAAGTCCTTAGGGCGCTATGAGGAAGAGATTAATAGTTATGATCGGGCTTTAGCTATTAATTCAGGAAATCCAAGAATTTGGCATAGTAGAGGAATTGCTTTACATAGTCTAGGACGGCATGAGGAGGCGATCGCCAGTTATGACCGTGCCCTCGCACTCAAACCCGACTATGATATGGCCTGGAATGGTCGGGGCGTGGCGCTGAAGGATTTAGGACGGCATGAGGAGGCGATCGCCAGTTATGACCGGGCACTCGCACTCAAACCCGACTATGATATGGCCTGGAATAATCGGGGCATTGCTTTGACAAAATTAGGACGGCATGAGGAGGCGATCGCCAGTTATGATATCGCTCTTACCTTTAAGCCAGATGACCATAAAACCTGGTTAAACCGAGGTAATGCGATTAAAAATTTCCGTTATTCCTACAACGACAATTCTGCTTTCCGTAGCCTGATTCGCAACTTTCCCAATGAACTAGAGCAACTCAAGGTGAAACTATTTTTCTCGGTGGCCGATCGTGAAATTGCCTATCCTCACCACATCGGAACCTTTAAGCGCCAATTCACCCAATCAATTCACCGCCTCAAAGCAACCTTCAACCCCAGCTACCCGGCAGTCATTGATACCCTAGATCCCGACTGCCCCGATGCCCTCATCCAACACCTGCGCCAACCCCGCTCCCCCCAACTCTACCAATTCATCCAACAGCCAACCCTACCCGAAAACTGGGCCGCAACCCTCAGCGCCCTTGCCCCCAACCTACCCACCAAAACCAACCCCGACCTTTGCCAGTGGGGCTACCAAGGCGCATTAACCACCTATCGTGAAGGCTTAAAATACTGCCGCCAAGACACCGATCCCTTCGGTTGGGGCAAACTCCACAAAGCCATTGGCGATCTCCACCGCCAACAAAACTATCGACGACGCGCCTTAGCAGACCCCGATGAAGGCTACCATCCCGCCCTGCGGCTCTGGCGCAAAATCCTCCTCCAACCAGACGCTAGCACTGCCCTTCAACGCAAGATTGAAGAACCCTACCTGGAAATTCTCGAAACCATGATGACCATTCATCGGTTCTTTCGAGAGGACGATCAAGCTGAGATCTTCCAACAGGAAGGCCAAGCCATGCTCAACCGCATCCTGGCAGATACCAGCCGCTCCCGCAACGAACGTATCCGCAGATTCCAGCGCTTCGGCAACTTCCAGCACCTCACCGTTGACCGCCATATCCAAAACGGCCAGCTTCCCAGCGCACTAGAAACCGCCGAAAAACACCGCAATACCTGCATGAATTGGCTCCTGCAAGCCCTAGGGCAAAACACCCAAACCGTAGTCAACACCCCCACCTATGCCCAAATGCGGCAACTCCTCGATCCCCAGACCGTCATCCTCTACTGGCACCTCAGCGCCGACACCCTCACCACCTTCATCCTGCGTCCCGACTTCCCCCAACCATTTTTCTGCAAACCCGCCTCCCTCACCCCCAACAGTCAAGCCTCCACCCCTGCCTCTAACATCCCCGACGCAATCCCTCCCTCGCTCCAGCAAGTTTTTGACCTGAACCGCTGGATACAGACATGGGATGCAGACTATCAAGCCTACCTCAACCTCCCCCCACCAAACAGCCCGCCCAGCCACCAAGCTCCCACCGCCGAGCAACCCGAAACCCACCGCTGGCGCACAGACATGAAGTTGCGTCTGCAAGAACTGCACCAAATCTTGGCAATTGATGAAATCAACAAGCTGATTGATTGGTCCACCTGCCAACACCTCATCCTCATCCCCCACCGCGACCTCCACCGCTTCCCCC